>JAGAQX010000153.1 GCA_017622535.1 Lachnospiraceae bacterium
ACAGATTTTGGTTTCGCATGAAGTAGCGCACAGGGATGCTCTGGTTAATTAATCGGGCTACTGTATAAGTATCTAATTTGGTTGTAATGACACTGCATTCCCTCTCAGTTGCAAGCTGTAATACCAACGGATTGACCGGTGCGTCAAGGCAAAGAATTAAACAGCCAACGCCCATTTCAATTCCACAAATCTGGGTATCTACGCGGTCCCCCACAATCATAATATCATCCTTCGAAATCATATTCTCGATTAAATGTGGATTTGCTGCGCCAATAATAACCTTGCCATTGACAATCATATTGTGCGGATTGCCAGAAACAAGCTCACCCTCTAGCACCTCCACAAGGTTTGAGTATGGTGTGCGTGCCTTTGAAATGACGTCACTTTCAAAATCATCCATGTAGGATTTTGCAATATCATTAATGGTAATAATACCAGATAATACGTTGTTGCGTTCCACAACTGGAAGAGTGACAACGTCTAATTCTCTCATCATTTTCCATGCAGATTTTAACGAAATATTCTCTTTTACACCCGGTGTTTTTCGGTACTCAATATCCATCACCTGGGTGTTGACATCCTCCACTAATTCTGGAACTGGTATTTTAAAATAGTCCAAAACAAATGCGGTTTCATTATTAATATTACCAGCTCGTTTTGGAATGTATTGATTTGCATCTATTTGATTTTTCAAATTTGCGTAAGCAATCGCAGAACAGATGGAATCCGTATCGGGATTCTTGTGTCCTACAACGATAATCGGTGCTTGTTCCATAGGAATCAACCTTCTTTCTTTTAACTAAACAATCTTTTTCTTCCAGTCAGTATCATATTCCCTAATAAGAAAAAATGCAAGAGAAAGAGCATATGTCTACAGATTGTCTAGAGATATTTTGAGAGAAAATTGGTCTTTTCGTCGGTGTGTAACATGGAAATAGATAAAAATCCTCCTAAGTAGATGTGATTTGGCTATCTTATCTACTTAAGAGGAATTATATGAAAATTGTACGTGTTTTCTATATTAGAAACAACAATCATTTACTTGATATGTTGCTAAAATATGAGAAGGATATTTCACCTTAATCATTACTGTGCAGCACCTGCAGTACCACCATTTGTGTTACCGGCTGTTCCGTTACCGCCATTTGCTCCATCAGAGGAACCAGTCATACCAGCATCGCTAGCACCACCTGTAGAACCAGTCATACCAGTATCGCTTGTTCCGTTACCATTGTTACCAGAACGGCTTGCATCATTTTTGTCAGCAGTATTAGTATCTGCACCACGATATTCGATGAAGTTATCACCATCTGCCTGATAAATCATACCAGTAGTTGCGTCTACATAGAACTCACCGAATAAATCACCCTCAGCGTTCTTGCTAGTGTCGTATAATTTGAAACGGTATCCCTTAGAACCTTCCTGGTAGTCAGTAAGGTTACGGTCTTCCTCACGAATTTCGAACTTTGCATCCGAATGATAACTGCCCATTGTGTCAAGGAAGTACTTGTGAGCATCATCATAGTTGTCAAAACCATTTGTTCCAACTAAATCATCAACAGCATGACCTACACCATCTGCTACATCTTCAACTGCATTTCCAGCGCCCTCTACTAAATCACCGGCAGCATCGCCTACATTTTCTGCAGCATCATCTACAACGTTGTTATCATTGTTCCCACTAGTGGAACCCTTATCACTGTTGCCACAACCTGTTAATGCGAAGCAAAGACAAGTGGTTACAAGAGTAAGACAAGCTAATTTTTTGAATGTTTTCATAATTGAACTCTCCTTTATAAAGTTAATTCGCTTTGTACATCATGTTGGTTCATTTTGTACATCGCTTTGTCTTATGTATTATGTGTCGTTTGTTTTGTTTTATACTCTCAAAATGAGAATCCAATAAAATGTTTTTAATTTATTTTTTTATTAGAAAATTGACGCCCAGTATGATCAAAATAATAATCGCTTGTATAAATGAGCTCAGATACCTTTACAAAGGAATATCCTTGTTCTTCTAATTTGGTTAACATAACATCAAGGGCATCTTTTGTATATGTGGCGCCATTGTGTAACAAAATGATACTTCCATTTTGTAAATCCTTATGCTCGCAGACAGTTCGGATAATGGAGTCAACACCATAATCCTTCCAATCTAAGCTATCTACAGAATGGTTGATTGCGGAATATCCCATGGAATGTGTCATGTAGACAACATCGGAGTTCCACTCGCTATAAGGAGCACGAAAGGAAGTCATATCTTTTCCAATTAGGTCATAGACAATGTTATGACAGTCTTGGATTTCCTTTGCCATTTCTGTTTTACTTATTTGAGACATGTGCTTGTGGGAATTTCCATGGTTTGCAACCTCATGCCCTTTTTGGTCAATAAGTTTGATTGCCTCTGGGTATTTTTCGGCCCATTCACCTGTGACAAAAAAGGTGGCTGGTGCATTGTGTTTTTCTAATATAGTAAGGATATCTTCCAAATCCTCGTCTCCCCAAGCACTGTCAAAGGTAAGTGCTAAAATAGGTTTGTCGGTATCGACACTGTAGATGGGTAGCTCGCTGGTGGAAGAAGAGGAGGTAGCAATGGCCTGATTGGAAGATGTGGTATGGTCAATGCCGTAGAGAAGAACGGAAATGAGCAAAAAGAGAGTGATATATTTCATGTAGTTAATATTATGTGTAGAATGTTCCATGGAATACCTTGTAGATTTTGTTACTAAAATGTATGTGGCAAAAGGAAGAGATAGAACCTTCATATATTATTTCTTTTGAAAGTAGACAGGAGGAGGCGTGGTTTGCTGTGATTGGTGGTATGTAGACAAATTCATTAGTGAAAAGTAGGGTATTTTGTATTATAATAAAACGTAATAAGATAGTGTGATAAAGTGCATAGAGGAAGAAGATTGCAGGGATTCGTAATGGATTTGAGCTGCATTCCAATAGCACGGTTTACATGATAGATAAGGCTGGTGATGAGAATGAAAAGAATATGGAATGCATTGATATATGGTGATGCAGAGACGCGTAAGTGCATTGGTAGCGTGATTTTCTTTTCGGTGCTTGCAATTGTTTTAATTGTTGTGGCAGGTGTGTCTGGAGAATTTAATCTGTTTATTTTTGGTATGATTGCAGTGATTGTTGCAATTATGATTTCACAGACCTTTACCTTAGTGGATGATGACTTTGTGGCAGAGGTGAATAAAGCTGGAGATAAAGAGACAATACGTTCTGTTTCAGTCCAGAAGAATAGCTTAATCTACGGTGAGGGAGATAAGCGCAGTGGGAAAAAGCCAGAGAACCAGAGTAAGAAACAGAGTGATAAAGGAAAACATACTGGAGGTGATGCTATAAAGGTTGAGACTGAAGGCCAGATGAATTTATCTGAAGAGGAATCAGCCATTATGCAGCTTGCTCCGCGAGAGAATCAGAAACAATCAAAGAAGGATTCAGAGACAAAAGATATTAATCGATACGAGAAGTATAACCAAAAGGTTATGAAGAAAGTGAAGCGTAAGTATCATGTTAAGAAGGATCACCGTCCGATTATCATTGATTCTAGTGAGTCCTATCATATCAAGCAGTGCCCAGCATTTATATGGAGAGCACACAACAAGGTGTTCCTATTACTTTTAGAGAAAGAACCGCGTCGTATTTGTATTTCCAGAGAGATGATTCACAATATGGGTTACAAAGCAGGTGTGAAAGCAGATAAGAATCAGGAATATATTGCCTTTCAGAAGGAGAATCTGGTTACCAAGGTATTCTCGGAATATTTGCCAGATTATCATGATGCGAAGGTGAAGAATGATCCGCTTAAGATTAAGAATTTATATACAATTTATCCAGATATCTGTATTACCAATCGTTCCGCCTATCAGGTCATGGATTTGCTCTTACTGAATTTCATGCCGAAGGATAAGATTACGGAATCGGATAAGATTAATGGTTTTTTCAAGCGTGTCTATGCGGCGAACATTCTATTTAAAGACAAGGTGTATAGTATTACTGAATATAAGGATGCAGTTGAGATGGCGTTGAAGGAGATGTGTTATGCGGAGATTCCAAGAAGAGAGTATGTCTTAACCCTTGAGAATCTATATAAGGCACGTTTGATTTCCAAACAATATGTAACCCATTATATTGCCATGAGAGATAAGGCAAGGGGTATGGAAGATTAGATAGATTGCAAAAAGACATGCGTGAGCATGTCTTTTTGGGTTATATCAGTCGTTTACAGTCTGTGTTTCTTTGGAATTAACATATCCAGATGTTC
>JAGAQX010000003.1 GCA_017622535.1 Lachnospiraceae bacterium
CTTCCACCACATCTTCCTTTCGAAGTTCTTGCTGCATATTTGCAATCTTTTCCGACATCGCGGTAAGGTCTCCCTCCTTCGCAAGCTGTTCGATTTCATTTAACGCAACAATCTGCTTCGCATTCTCATCTTCCACCCGAATCGGCCGGTTTGTAACATAAAAGAATCCTGTCACCAACAAGATAAGAACAGAAAATGCAATTGTAATTCCCATTATCCTTTTCTTCATCATGCTCACTCCTGTATCTCCAACATATATCCCACCTTGTATACAGTCTTGATATACATAGGATTTGCCGGATCATCCTCCAGCTTTTCTCGTAGCCATCTGACATGCACTGTTAGCGTAGAGGGCTCCACCATAGAAAATGCACCCCACACCTCTGCAATCAATTTATCTTTGGCAAGCGCCACATTGGGATGTTCACAAAGGTATGCTAACAGGTCAAATTCTCGAAGTGAAAGCGCTACCACCTCACCATTCTTCATCACACTGCGGGAGGTAATGTTCACCGATACACCTCCGAAGGTAACGATCTTCTCCTGTTCTGAAAAACCATAGGTACGGCGCATCAATGCATTTACTCTAGACAAGAGTTCCTTCATAGAATATGGTTTTGGCAAATAATCATCACCACCAATATCAAAGCCTGTCACTCTGTCATCTTCACTAGTTCTGGCACTGGCAAAAATCACCGGTACAGTAGAAACTCTTCTTAACTCCTTGCAGACTTCAAATCCGGTACCATCCGGTAAGTTAATATCAAGCAATATCAAATGATAGGTATTTTCTTCTAACAGCGAAAATGCCTGCTCTGTAGTTCCCGCGTGGGTTACTTGGTATCCATACCCTTCTAACATCTCGCATATAATAAAGGATAAATCCTCGTCATCATCAATAATTAAAATATGTTTATCCTGCATGTGTTCACCTCTATTTTCATCCTACAAATCAATTTTCCAGATACAACATAAATTCCATCTCTCCACTATCTTCATGACACTTCACATAGATATCGCCACCTAGCCTTTTTGCCATTTCCTTCGCCACAAAAAGCCCGATGCCACTACCTTCTGCATTCCCAACGTTAGAACCACGCCAGAAGCTTTTAAATATAAATGGTATCTCACTTTCCAAAAGAAGTTGTCCCTTGTTTTTCACCGAAAAATAGTATCCATCCTCCTGCTTATCCAAAGATACAATAATACCTGTTCCATCTCCATATTTGATGGCATTTTCAATAAATTGTGAAAGGATTTTGAACAAACCATCCTGATCACTATTCACCATCGGATTCCCTTCGCATTGTACCTGAAATGGAATCTGTTTTGCTTTCAATCGATTCGCAAATCCGTCTTTTATCTGCTCCGCCAACTCCTTCATGTAAAACACTTGTTGGTTTGGTTCGAAATCACATAAAGAGGTAGATGTTGTTGTAATCATTTCTGATACCAACGCTTCAATTTCCATGGCATTCTTTTCAATCTTACCTGCAATCTCTGCATCCTTAGGATTCACTACACCGGACTCCTGATATAATCCTGTCTCAATCGCATTGGCATATAGTTTAATATTTGCCACCGGCGTTTTCACTCCGTGTGCAATAGAAGTAATCAACGTTTGTCTTTCATATTCTAGCTTTTGCAACCGTTTTCTGTCAGAACTTAATTGGTCTGCAAGCATATTCATGCCCCAGACAAATTTCCCAAAATAACGATTCTTCGTTTCTGGAAGCTTCTCCTCCGTTATTCCTTTGGAAAGCGTTTCGGGATATGTAACTAATCTTTGAAACGGATTTAATATCTTCCATTCTATATACCAGAAGATACCAATTGCAGCAAGGAATCCCGCTACCAATACAACGTTCAGCAGCAACCGATTCTTCCATACAAAATCATCCGCATATCGATATTCCACAAATCCCAAAAGCGTTCCGTCTTCTCCATACAAATTCCAAATATAACTTTCGCGATTCATTTCCATCACAGCTACCGATTGTGTCTGTGTTTCCTGTATCGGAATAAATGAAACCTCTTGCGGCACCATATTCTCTCCAAATTCCGTCTGCCACGCAACCTTGTTTTCTTTCCAAATATCAGTAATTGTCATCCCATATGTATTCTGTATCGTATCATGAATACGGTTCATTACCATATATCGCTCTGTGTGCTGATTCATGACAAACTTTTGATAGTTCACGTTAAACACTGCTGCTATCGCAACATATACAATTATCACGAATACCAATACTTTCCTAAAACCTTTCATCTAGGCTCCTCCAAATTTGTATCCAACCTTCCACACTGTCTGAATCAACTCCGGCTTCTTCGGATCCTTTTCAAGTTTCTCCCGTAACCAACGAATATGTACATTCAAGGTTGCAGGCTCACTAAAACAATCCGATCCCCATATTTCATCAAACAACGTATCCTTATCCACGACTTCACCGGTATGTTTCATCAGATAATACAGTACATCAAACTCTTTTCCTTTTACCGCTATCTCTTTTCCGTTTTGCGTGACTGTTCTCGCTTTATAATCCAGTGTAATTCCACATTCTGATAAAATTTGTCTATCCTCATGTAATTCATAGCTTCTCCGCATGAGTGCTTTCATTTTTGCTACCAATACTGGTATTGCAAATGGTTTTTCTATATAGTCATCTGCACCTACTTCATAGCCTAACAGCTTACTCTTATCATCCGTCTTGGCACTCATCAGAAGAATCGGAACATTTGCTTTTTCCCGAATCTGATTACAGGTTTCAAATCCATCCATACCCGGCAACATAACATCTAAAAGCACCAACTTACAGCGACTTTGTTCCAGAAAATCCAAGCCCTGTTCTGCTGTTTCACACCACTGTACAAGAAACCCTTCTCTTTTCAAAAAATCGCTAATAAGAATCCCCAACTCCTGATTGTCTTCTATTATCAATATATCAATCATGGGCCTGCATGCTCCTTTCTCCACTCTTATCCAAGTATACCATTCCCCTTACCAAAACACAAAGAAAATAGCCCGAGAAGTCATCTCCTCCGGCTATTCTTCTTTAATACTGTCCAATATTCACAAAAGTCGGTACATCTGCCACTCCGTCTGTTCCGGTAAAGTTTGCTTGTATTGTTCCTGTGGCATAATCCACCAGCACCAGATGAAACACAGCTTTTGAATAGACATTGACTACATTACCTTCCACCTTTTCACTTACCAAGAATTCTTTCACATCTGTGACAGAGAACTTTTCCTGTTCCCCAAGCCATTTATCATATTTCATAAAACGTACAAGATTATCCTCCTGTCTAGTCAGCTTGTCCACATTTCCCGCTGCAGCAAAGGAATTCACCACACAAAAACTATCCGGATTATTCCATACCAACCCATCATGAAGCTTCGTCGTATCATCACATATCCTTGCTTCACCTAATTTCGGTATCACACAATCCTCCACCCAATAACAATGATTTGCATCTGAGAGAATCAGATTGTGACTATAGGTATAGCTTGAACTATTGTCTACCATATAAGCACCAAAATCATCTGCATTGTCAAAATGCTCTAATGCATAGCGAAGATCATAGGTATAGCTTTTTCTACCTTTAAAATCAATATTGGTATTGGTACCTACATCTAATTCGCCAACAAATACACCATCATCATTCACTGCAGTCAAAATACTCAAAAGTCCCAGAATGGTAATCGCAGTAAATGATTTCTCTCCATTTTTTACATGTACCACTGCATGCCCCTGACACATCTGATACTCACTACCCAAATCCCATTCCAAAATTCTTACAGTAACAGACTTTCCGGTAACGCTTTTATCTCCCCAAAGGGACATTGCACTACACGCAGTTCCGCGAAGAATATCCGGAACCATATGCATCAATTGCGCTTCTTCATAGCTCATTTTTCCATTTTCCACAAATCCCTGTTCTCCATTTGCAAAAGTTTTTGCAAATCCTTCCAGTTCCTCTCTATACTCTCTCGGTAACGTTTCCCTAAGCGCATCTATTCTTTCCCCAATCACCTTATAAATATCTTTCTCTACATCGAAGGTTGCTTTAATATTTTCGTAAAGATACGGTTCCATCATCGCTTCGTAGTCTGGCTTTGCCAAAATAATCGTTTCCGCATAAGCCGCTCCAACCTCAGCAGGTGTTCCTTTTTCATAATCCAGTGTCACATCATAATAGCTTTCCTTTTGTTCAATGGTACACAAGCCATCTTTTGATCGAAAGGTTGCAATAGTCTTTTCCACTGTAGGTTCTATCCCTTCATAGGTCACCTCTTCATATAGGGTATCCACCGGTTTTAACTTGCTTTCCTCCTGCTTTGGTATCTCATAAGAATCATAGCTTTGTACCGACCCACATGCAGTAAGGCTGAGACTTAACACCAGCACCATGATGCTGTTAACGGTTATTTTCATACATTTTCTCATAATCGATTCTTTCTCCTATCATTTAAACACATCAACAGGCCTAGTAATCAAGGTAACAAGGACCTGTAAATCAACTGCTACCAGCCCTGTTCCATCAACCAGTTTCGCAATATCTTTTCTCTTTTTCCAAGGTCTTGCTCATCCACTAATTTTCCAAGCTCCATTTCACCCTGAATATTACCATCCATCAGATAGATAATTCGGTCACTTTGTGCTGCAACTCTCACGCTATGGGTAACCATTAACACACTCGTTCCTTCCTGATTGGCCTTCACCAATTCCTTCATAACATCTGCTGCTGCACTAGAATTCAACGCACCGGTTGGCTCATCTGCAAATATCACTTCCGGCTGATTAATCAAAGCTCTGCAAAGACAAGCACGCTGTAGCTGTCCACCAGAAACCTCCGTTATATCACGCTCCGCTAATTCAATTAAATCCAAGCGACGCATAAGACTTTTTGCTCGTTCTACAATTGTAGATCTGTCTTCCACACCTGCCTGATATCCCGGCAGAATAATATTATCCAAAATACAGAGTTTCTTCATCATATACATCTGCTGAAAAATGAAGCCCATTTCTTTTAACCGAATCTCTGTTAATCCTTTACCATCCAACTTCGACAACTCTTTTCCATTAAATAGTACCTCTCCGGAAGTCATTTTATCCATACCGCTTACTGTGTAGAGTAGCGTAGACTTTCCACTACCACTCGGTCCCATAATGGTTACAAATTCTCCTTTTTTCATTTCAAAATTCAGATTTTGTAATACATTGTTACTAATTTCATTCGTAATATATGTCTTGCATAAGTTCTTAACTGATAAAATCGTTTCCATCTACCCTTCCTCCTATTCCTCTCGAATCTTCCATATCTCAATATCATCCACACTTCTAAGTCGAATCCATAATGTCATAATAACGGTTATAATTATCACACTTGGAATGATTAGATATGTCAGTACCGGATGAATAACAAATTCAAATCCTGTCAGTCCCAAAATACCAAAAAGCATATTTACAAAAGCAACACCTGCCGTATTCACAACAAGATTACCAACACAAATTGCAATAAACACTAAGATTAACATACGAAGAATTTGCCAAAGTCGTATGCTTCGATTATCAAAACCAACACTTTTTAACATCGCAATTGTCGGTATTTCTTCTGTAAACAGCACTGTAGAATATAAAGCGGTAAGTAGAATCATTACCAGCAAAGAAACCGTAGATAAAACATATTGCACCAATGACAATATGATGTCGAATTCTGCCATGTTATCTTGAATAAACTCCTCACGGGTTTTTACACATTCTTCTCCGTACAGATCTTCTATCATTTCTAAATACTGCTTTTTTTCATGTTCCGGTGCATCAATTACAAATCTATGATAATAGTCCTGGTCAGAAACGTAATCATATCCATTTACCACAATTGCATGTGGGGTACCTCCTTCTAACACATCAAAAAATGCAGTAATGATATAGTCTCTCTTTACCGATTTGTTACGTAGCGTCTTTTCATCAAATTCCATTACTTTCATGGTTATCTTGTCACCCAAAGACAATCCATGTTTCGTTGCGAAAAAATAGCTAAGCGCTATCTCATTGGCAAGCTTTGGTGCCACACCACCTTCTCTGTAACAAAAATCTTCCGGATTCATGGTGCCACCAAAATGAGTCATAATCGTCTCTGAATCATCTGCCAAATCCATAGTCGCAAAGCACACACTACAATAATCAATCCTTGCCGGTATCGAAGCATCCTTCATTTCCTGATTTACCAAATCAAGCATGGCTTCTCCACTACCTGTTTTTGCCAGATATTCTCTCGCCATCTCTTCTCCAAAATCCATATAGAAATCCATCTGCATGATCATCTGGTATTTCAAAAACTCTTCTGAAATCACAGAATTCTTAAGATGTGTCGTCAGCATAATAATGGCAACCCCTAATATGTAGGCTACTACCAAAAATGCAAATCGCTTGAATCGATTCAAAATATCCGATATCGCAAGATATCCACAAATCGGAAGTCGATTGCATCTATGAAGATAAAGCTTAGACATTTTCCCAAAGCGTTCTCCTTTGTTTTCTCCATGCAAAGCATCCAGTACAGATATCTTTTTCATTCTTCTCATAGCCAGCATAGAAAAGAACAGCAACACTGCTATAATTCCTATCACTGCAATAACTGCTACTATGATCAAGGTAAACATGTCCGGAACAAGAGTATTCTTATTAAACGTCTTCAGCATAATACGCGCCAACGGAATACCCGCAACAATTCCAATCAGTCCACCTATCACCGCAAAGGCAACATATTTTGCTGCAAAAAGCCATCGAAATCTAAAAGAATCTACACCTATGGCTTTCATCATACCGATTTCCTTTTCTTCCTCCTTAATGGCAGAAATCAATGTAAAACGTATTGTCATAAAAATAATGAGAATCATAAAGATACTAAGCAACACCATAAATACTGCTACAACAAACATAATAATATAGCTATCATCTGCATCATTTACTCTCTCAGCAAAGTCCCGATGACCGATGGCAACTTTCGCCTTAATGTATTCTATATAGAATTCTAATTCCAGCACACCTTCTTTTAACTGTATGGAAAATGCATCCATATAATCCAAAGAATCCTTACGTAGTATCTCATAATCCTCATCTGAAATGATGTAACGCTGAAAATTCAGGGCTAACGGATCTTTGAATATCTGCGATACCGTAAATTCATATATATTTCCCATAGGTGATGTAAAACGAACCGAATCCCCTATGGATGCGCCTGTCAAATCATGTATATTCTGCGATATGGCAATCTCGCCATTTTTCACATAAAAACATTCGTCATCTAATGTGTACGATAAATCATGTTCAAACGTCTGCTTTGTAACATAGTGATTTATTTCATAAAAATCTGAAATCTGTTCTTCATCAAATTCCTGAAAATCAATTCGAAAATATGGAAACAAAAGGGCTTCTTCCCGAACATAGGAGGATACTTTTTCGTTATCATCTAACCACTTTTCACATTTATCTGTCTGAATCGCCCCTTTGTCTGAATATGCCGACTGAATCAGATAAAAATCCGATGATTTGCATATATCATAAGTACGTTCTTTCCCTGCCAGATATGTATAGACCTGTATGGCGCTCACCACCGTTAAAACGGAAGCTACCGCCATGAACAAAAATAAGATTACATTTAATCCCTTTTTCATTTGTAAATCTTTCTTTAACATTTTGAAAAACATAACCGAATCCTCTTTCGTTTTGTGATATCCATATCATAGCATTATAAATCTTAAAAAATCTTTAAACTGTGAAAAATAGGAAATATATTTATAAAAATTCCTGTTTTATATTTTCCACAACATAAAAACGGAGTGAAATATTATCATTTCACTCCGTCTACATCCATATCTATACATAACGAAGGAATCAATTTTCTTCCTTCTTCATCTTAACTAACATCACAATCGCAATCACGCCCATGACATGCACAAACATATCACTCAAAAACATCATCACTGGTTTCTCTGCCCAGATGCCAGTCAAAACATCTAAATTCAAACATAAGCCAAGTGCTCTAGCACCAGAATTATTTACTGCATGCATAATAGCTGCCGGCCATACAGAACCTGTTTTCTTTGTTACAAGATAAAGCAACGCACCCATTGTCACACAATTAAGGGTAAATACAAAGAAGCCACTCCAAGGTTCCCCCCAATAATCAGTGCCAAAGTTATGTCCCATATAGATTGCAGGATAATGCCATACACCCCATATGATACCCCCAACAACAACAGAGCCCATAGGTCCCATCAGCTCCTCCAGCTTCGGATAAAGATAAGTTCTCCAACCAACCTCTTCTCCTAACGCTCCGATAGATCCCACAATACCGGTCACCCAACCGAAAATCGGAAGTAAGAACAGTGCGATTCTTGGTACCCCTACGGCATCAAAGCCTGCCGGATTATAGGTTTCTGGAAAGATTGCCATGAAAACCAATTGACCGAGATCCCAATATATAACCGGTGCCACAAAACCTAATAAAAACCAAATCCATCTCTTGTTCTTAAGATTGATTCCAAGCTGCAAAGAATCCTTGCCGATGAGAGGGATTCCTTCCTTTGTAATTTTCCGTGTAAGGAAAACCGCAATACTTGGGCACAGCATACTGTATGCAAGAATCAGATTCATCATTGGATTATCATATTTACCACCTGTTGCAAAATATATAATCATTGGTACCCATACAAGGGCGAAGCTGAAAGCCAAATAAATCAATAGACGTTTTTTCGTTAATTTCTTATTCATCTTCCCACTCCTTTCCCTCAAAAAATCTTGCTGATATCAAATAGGAAATATAGTATGACAAAATACTTACAATTGGAAATAATACCTGCACACTCATACTGATTTCCGGATGTTTCATAAAATAGTCAACCAGGGACATTATACTTGCTTCTTCTACAACGGACAAATCACCAAACATAATATAAGCAACTCCTAGGAATAAAACAATAAAAATAACACCTTCTTTGGCAACCATTCCTTTCTTCACACCCATGCCAACAAAAAATGGAAGTTCTAATGCACAGATTAGCATACAAATCGCAATAAATATTGGTACAAGCATCTGGAAGGTACTCAGCTTCGCACTCATTTCTTCCGACTTCATATTCACCTGGCACATAAGAAATTCAAAGGTTGCCACAGATTGAATGATATAAAATGCAATGGCCAAGAATATATACTTCGATGCCACATACTGTCTTCTACTGACTGGAAGACTTAAGAAATACTGCTTTTGTTTTCTTCCCTCATCTGCTTTCATCAAGCTAAGTTCAAAAACAAAAGGAAGAACTGCAGCCAAACAACAAAGCATCATCATAACCATGGGCGGAAGAATATGATCTACAACCTCATCCACTACTGTTAAGCGAATCGCTGTCAGAAGCAAAAACTGTCCAAAGAGAACCATCAGGAAATACTTTCCCTTCACAGCAATATAATCCTTATATAACAAACCTAACATATTGCCTTCCCCCTTCTCTTCTCAACAATCTGAACTGAAACAAAGTAGGTAATCACCAAAATCACCACTGCCACTAACAAAAAGATACCTACATTCTGTGTCATAAAGCCTTTCACCGTACCCCACATATTCGCCATAAGAGAATCCATTTCCGCTTCATTCATGTTCATCATTTTCACATTGGAGAATACTACCGCTACAATCATGATAATCAACAGTGGGGCAGCCTGAATATAATCTGCATATTTCACTCCAATTAGATAAATCAAACACATTACAATGCATAGATAAATAATCATAACAGAGCCAAATAAAACTACCACTGACATCAATTCGGAAAATGGATATTGCTCTGACGCACTGGAAATACAAATTGCCGTAATCGTAGCACCCACAAAGCTCACTAATGCATAAATGATACAGGTCAGGTATCTTGCAGCAACAATCTGTTTAGAATCAACAGGCAAACTAAATAACTGTTTTCCAAACTCTGCACGCATATCCGCCTTAAAGCAATCCACTACATTTCCAACAAATGCCATGGGAATGATAATCACAAGCCACACTGCAACTCGAAACATATCAAACGCCGTAGCTTCATCTACACCAGCCTGTACCGCCGTTTCCGCTGCTACCATTGCCATATTCCCATGCTCCATACTAATTGCAAACATGATACCAATTAGAATGACACCTATTGTCAACGCAAGAAATGATTTCAAGCTTTTTTTCAAACAATAATAATCCTTTATCAATAAACCCTTCATCGTCATCCACGCCCTTTCCTTAATCTTCTAACGTAGATGCTTCTTTCTTATCAGAAGACTTGCCATTTGCACTTACCTGTGAACCCCTATTGACATAGAAAATCATGATATCTTCTAATGTAGTCTGCTCCATAGTAACCTTCGGATATTTCTTCGCGCAAGCCTGTCTATCTGCCACTAACACCTCTGTACAGAAAGCGGATGGACGAGTAGAAATGATATCCTTCTCATCAATCCCTGAAAGATCATTCTTCTTACATTTCATCAAGCCATGGGTTTCTAATATCTCATCCTTGTTACCCGCAAGAACAATCTTGCCCTTGTTGATAAACACTACTTCATCTGCGATACGTTCCAAATCCGTAGTAATATGCGAAGATAATAAGATTGTATGATTTTCCTCCATAACAAACTCCTGGAAGATCTGCAAAATCTCGTTACGAACAATCGGGTCCAAACCGCTAGTTGGCTCATCCATAATGAGAAGCTCTGCACCATGAGACATAGCAACCGCAATCTGTAGCTTCATTCTCATACCACGGGAAAATGCACCACAACGCTTCTTTCTAGGAAGTGAGAATTTCTCAAGGTAATCAAAGAATACCGCCTCATCCCAGTTCTTATAAATGTTTGCCATCATTTTGCTAATCTGTGTAGCTGTCATAAAATCATGAAAGCCCATCTCATCAAATACTACACCGATTCTCTCTTTGATTGCGGTTGGACTTTCCAAAATATCCTCGCCAAACACCTGAATATCGCCTGCATCTCTTTTGATAATATCCAATATCAAAGAGATGGTTGTTGTCTTACCGGCACCATTTTGTCCGATAAATCCGCAAATTGCTCCTTTTGTAACAGATAAATTCACATTGTCTAACTTGAAATCGCCATAATCTTTTGTTACGTTTTTTAACTCTAATACCTTATCCATTGTCCTGTGACTTCCTTTCATCATACAAAAGCTTCAAAATCTCTGTCAGCTCTTCATAGGACAGCTTCGCGATAACTGCCTTATCAATTACCTCTTCAAATAAAGTCTCGATTTCAAAAACCAAGTTTTCCTTCACCATGTCTGTATTCATGGACTTCACAAAGCTACCTTTTCCGGTAAAGGATTCTATGTACCCTTCTCGCTCTAACTCTTCATAGGCACGCTTTGTGGTAATGATACTGATGCGAAGTTCCTTCGCAAGTAATCGCATTGACGGTAGGGCGTCCCCTTCCTTCAAATCACCGTTCAGTATCATCAACTTAATCTGCTCCTTGATTTGTTCATAAATCGGACTATCGGCATTATTCGAAATTATGATATCCATGCCATTACTCCTTTTTATAATATTACATCTACTAAAGTAATCGGATTTATCGCATATTTAAAATCATGCACTTATCCCTTTACTTTACATATTGTGTATATCCAATATATACAATATTCACATTCATATGTCAATACATTTATTGCATTATTGTAATTCCGGCGTAAAAAAACGTAAAAAAAGAAGTATTCGCCCAAACTCCCTGAGCAAATACTTCTTCATTTTATTCTTCTTTGTTCAATTATTCTTCCACCGTCTCAGCAGCTACATGCTGAATTAATGGTGTATTTTCATCGATTGGCAAAATCTCATAACCATCTCTCTTCAAGGTATCAATCAACAACTGTAAAGACTCCACAGTTGTATGTGTGGTTTGCAAATCATGCATCAACACAATAGAGTCCTCATTTTGTGATACATCATTCATAATGTTATTCACAAGCTGTTGTGGTGAAAGACCGTTAGTTACCGCATCACCGCTTAATGAATTCCAATCATAATAGTCAATATCATTGTCATTCAAATAGTCGATATACTCCTGCACTGGCAAAGATGACACATTATTCGAGCTTCCTCCTGGGAAACGGAAAATGCTACTCTTCGTTCCAGTCACATTATAAATCAAATCATTTAACTTGGTTAATTCCTCTGCAAAAGACTCCTTCGATGCATAAAAATCCTGATAAACATGAGAATAAGAATGCAAACCAATAGTGTGTCCCTCATCTACAATTCTCTTATAATAAGAATAAAATTCTTCATCTCTTCCGATTACAAAAAACGTAGCCTTGACATTATTCGCCTTCAGCACATCTAAGATCTGACCCGTATAAATGGAAGGTCCATCATCAAACGTAAGATAAACGCGTTTACCGTTTGTCTGTGCTACAGAAGCCTCTGGTGTAACATCTGCCAACTCTTCATTTGCCTTTGCGGCTCCTTCTGTTGTCGCTACATTATCGCCTTCATTGTCTACAGATGTATTTGCTAATGGAAGCTCAGTTGTACCGTCTTCTGTACTCTTTGTACTATTGGTATTCACCTCTGCATTACCTAACACAGATTTCACCGATTCCACAAATACACCACTTTGTGCATTTGGATTGTCCAACAATGCATTACGGCTAGACTGAAGTGTAAGATAATCCCTGCCCTGCTCACTTAGCGCATAGTCTAACTTTTTCTCAAGCTGCCCTACCTTATAGAACAAGAACAAACTTGTAAAGATCGGCAAAATAGTCATAACTAAAAATCCATATACAATTATTTTCTTATAAAACTCAATTCGCTTTCTCTGAGCCAATTGCGCTCTTGTTATTTTTGCCATGTTCTCACCTGTTCTTTTAATATTACCCATAGTATTTGCATTTCCACATGCTTCATACATATCTTAAAAAGTATCTTTTGCAACCGACGAAAAGCCAAAAAAGGTCACAAAAGTCCCATCATTTTTCTAGGTTTGATTATTATAAATAAAGAAAAAAAATTCGTCAAGCAACGTTTTTTCAATACTTAGGGCATTTTCGCTACTTTTGAATACACTATATTATAAGTGATAAGGAAGTGAGAAAAATTGGCAACACCAATACTTGAATTTTTTAATGTAAATTTTATTTATCATACAATATCTAGTGAAACGCTTTCACTTAAAGATATTTCATTCAAATTAGATAAAAATGAATTTATTTCATTTGTCGGACCCAGTGGTTGTGGAAAAACCACATTGCTAAATATGGTGGCTGGGCTCATTTCTTCTACATCTGGAGAAATTCATCTTAACGGAATACCAATTGAAAACAGTGATACAAATGTGGGCTATATGTTGCAAAAAGATCATCTATTGGAATGGCGAACTATATACAAAAATCTCACCCTTGGATTAGAAATCCAACATAAGCTGGATCAGCATCATTTGGATATGATTGACGATCTATTAAAGACCTATGGGCTGTGGGATTTCCGCAACTCCTATCCAAGACAACTATCCGGTGGCATGAGACAGCGTGCCGCCTTGATTCGTACTCTGGTTCTTTCCCCAGAGATTCTTTTACTAGACGAACCATTTAGCGCCTTGGATTACCAAACAAGACTAAATGTTTCCAACGATATTGGTTCTATCATCAAAGAAAAAGGTATCAGTACATTGCTCGTTACCCACGATCTTGCGGAAGCAATTTCCATGTCAGATCGCGTGATTGTTCTAACCAAAAGACCAGGAACTATTAAATCAATTATTCCTCTTCATTTTGCAACACCAGGACTTACACCCAAAACCAGACGAAACGCACCAGAATTCACCAAATATTATAATGAGATATGGGAGGCTGTTCACGATGAAAACGAAGACTTCGACTAACCAAGAAAAGAATACTAAATCAAATGACGCTGCAACTTTATTCAAATACAACCAAAAGAAAACAAACCAAAATGATACCAGAAACACCTCTGGCAAATCTACCAGTTCAGAACAAGAACCACCATCACCGGGTCAGCTTGCTTACGTTCGCAGTATCAAACGTAACAAAAACATGATACGCCTTCTTCAGCTATTCATTTTAATAGCTTTTTTAAGTTTATGGGAGGTTGCTGCCCACTACAATTGGATTAACGATTTCATATTTTGTTCTCCATCTAAGTTATATTCCACTTTCCTAGATATGATGAAAGACGGCTCCTTACCACATCACATTGGTATTACACTATATGAAACCTTAGTGGGTTTTGCAATCGTCACCTTTGGAAGCTTGTTAGTCGCTATACTATTTTGGTGGAACACAACTCTTTCTAAGGTCTTTGAGCCCTACCTGGTTATGCTCAATGCATTGCCAAAATCAGCTCTCGCACCTGTATTAATCGTTTGGCTGGGTGCAAATCAGACCACCATCATTGTCTGCGCTTGCTCCGTGGCAATTTTTGGCAGTATTTTAAACATATATACGGGCTTTGCAAGCTTGGATAACGACAAATTAAAATTAATCGAAACCTTAAAAGGAAACCGTTTCCACTGTCTACGCATGGTGGTTCTCCCTAGCAATGTTCCTAACATTTTAAGTATTATGAAGGTAAATATCGGACTTTGTCTCGTCGGCGTGGTAATCGGTGAGTTTTTAGCCGCAAAAGAAGGTCTGGGTTACCTGATTATCTACGGCTCCCAGACCTTTAAAATGAGCAACGTACTGCTCTCCATATTGATACTTTGCGCCATTGCAATGCTGCTATACATGATATTGCAGCGAATCGAACGAAAGCTATCAGAGTATTTTTAAGCAAGTATATTTAAGAATCTGAAACATTTGTTTTATATATTTTAGAAACAAAATAAATACTCTTGCTTTAAATGCTCATTTTATTAATTCTCTACAATATCAATTACGGATACCGGACAGGAATTACGAGCTGATTCTGCTGAAGCAAAATTGCTATCTGTCAACTGACCATTGGCTTCTGCCAAACCATCATCGTCAAATGCAAACACCTCCGGACAGGTGCTGACACACAGACCACAACTAATGCAACCATCTTTATTTACAACTGCTTTCATATAAACCTCCATGAACACCATATATTATGGGTAAATAATCAAAACCGACACAGATATGTGTCGGTTTGTTTGAGATTAGTATATACAATTTCCAACATTATATGCAGTACAAAAACAAATGTTTTTCATTATTCTTAACTACATCTTTTTCACATACAATAAACCATCTATACAAAAGCTAAAAACATTACAACGAATAAAATGCTTTCACAAACTGCTTCAATGCCACGTAATCTGCTACTGCTCCAAGCTCCATCGCTGAATGCATCGCTAAGATTGGCATTCCAATATCTGCACAAGGAAATGGCAAATGCGAGGTCACAATTGGACCTAATGTGCTTCCGCCAGGGATTCCTGTTTTGTTAATCGCAATCGTATATGGAATGTTGTGTTGCTCACAAATGGCTTTTACAACAGCAGCACTCTCTGCAGTTGTTCCATACTTTTGTCCCACACTGCGCTTTAAAGAAAATCCTTTCCCTAGGTATGCCCTATTGTTTGCATCACTCTTATCCTCATAATTCGGATGATTTGCATGGGCCACATCAACGGATAAAAGAAAACTTTTGGTTGCTACATCGGCGATAAAGGTTTGCGACAAATGCAATGCTGCACCTATCTTTTTTAACACAAGAGTTAGAAGCTCGCTATCCGCTCCCTGCTTAGACAGACTTCCCACTTCTTCATTATCGAAAACAACCATTACATCAATCGTATTATCTGGCACGTCGCTAGCTATCATGCCCTCTAGCAACGCTGCAACTGAAGTCAAATTATCCAACTTTGGCGCCGCCATCATAGATTGATCTGCACCACAGACTGTTGGTGGTTCCATGTTATACAAGTACAAATCATAATCCAGAATATCATTGAGTTCAACAGACAAACTATTTGATATCACATTTAATAAATCTGCATTTTCATCCAACGCTATCAATGGCACTAGCTCCTTCGCCTTATCCAATTCTCCCTTCTTGTTCAGATCCCTATCCATATGAATAGCAAGACTTGGTATAATACAAAGTGGCGAATCACTCTTATACAATAAAGTCTTTGGTGTAAAGGCATCATCACCCTTCACAACTACTTTTCCTGCAATTCCTAATGGACGATCGAACCAGGATTTCTGATTCATACCACCATAAAGCTCCACATTTAGTTTAACTACATGTTTACCTTTTATCATAGGATTCGGCTTAATCTGAAAGCAGGGATAATCACTGTGTGCCAATGCTATACGAAGAATCGGCTTATCACTGAGATTCTTTCCAATGCAAAATGCCATCCCGTTCGTCCCGTATAGGTTTACATAATACTTCTCATTTTCTATCAATGTAAATGAATCCTCTAAATTTAATTCTGTGTAACCATTACTTTCCACTAACTCCCGCTTCATGTAATCGATTACATGAGGTGCAGTTACACCATACTCTAATAATGTCTTTAATATTGTCATTCTATTGTCCTCGTCTTTAATCAAATATATCAATCTACTTTAAATCTTCCCTCACAATAATTACCTGTTTTGCAGTTGTATATGGATTCGAAAAATCCACCTGTTTCAAACGATCTTCAGTAATGGACATCCCCGTTGCACCTACATCTGCAATTCC
>JAGAQX010000154.1 GCA_017622535.1 Lachnospiraceae bacterium
ATTTCTTTGCAAAGATAAGGTTCAAGAGCATCATAAGAGTAAGGAAGTTCTTTGGCTTCAAATGGATAGGTCATATTGTGTTCTCCTTTATAGTTGATATCATTTTTAGAGTAGAGATTTGCGAATATTAAGTAAATTACAGCATTTGGGTCTACTCTAAACAGCTATAAATTAAGATATGTAAGATGATAAGAAATTATGTATATGGAATTGCGAAGAAATGAGTTTTTTGTTATACTAATTCTACTTGCGTGCAAATGACAGATTGGGAGAGATATTTTGCTATAGAATGGTGCAGAGTGTTATAGATTATCTGTGTTTATAGTGTGATATCATTTTTGAAATACAAGTGAATGAAAGAACAAGGATACTAGAGTAAAGATTACATATGAATATACAGATTGAGAGAAGGATTTAGGAGGAGATACCATGGCGACAATTGCTGACAGAAGCAGAACGAAAGAAATTATTGAAAGATTGCAGACGATTATGGATACCGCACCATCTGTACCTTTGGCTACAGGCAAGATAAGTATATATAAAGATGAGGTGCAGGGACTTTTGTCAGAACTGTCTACCCAGATGGACATGGAAATCAAGACCTATCACGAAGTAAATGATCGTAAGGGTAAGATTATTAGTGAGGCGAAGAAGGAAGCAGAGAGAATTATCCTTGAAGCGGAGCATACTGCAAGTCGTATGCGTGTGACAAAGCATACAACAGGTGTGGCACCAGTGGATTATAGCATGTTGTCGGATGAGGAGAGAGGTGCTCTTGGCAATGCAAACGAGATTTATGCGGCATCCCTCATTTATACCGACGAGATGTTGACAGAGGTTACAGATATGATTTCAGATGCATATCACAATATCCGTAGTGATTATGAAATCATATTACAGGTATTAGAAGAGAAACTGAATGTGATAAATAACAACCGTGCAGAGTTGATGGAAGGCTTGCAGGAAATGGATCCAGATGACAGAAATCAGCAGATGCTAGAGATTGGTCAGTTGTTATCAAGTGAGTTATATAATTCCCGTATGAAAGCTAGAATGAATCCGGACGAGTACCAGGATGGAAGTATTCAGTTGAGCTTAGATTTGCAGGAGGAGCAGGAGGAGAAGACTAGACAGGCAGAAGAGAAGGCCCAGCGTGCAGAAGAAGCATTGGCTAAGATGATTGCAGAACGTGATGCGTTGGCTGAGAAGGTTGAGAAGCTTAAGAATGAAGGTATGAAAGCCACTCTTGCTGATACGAAAGAAAGCAGTAAGATTTCTATATCAGAGTTAAAGCCAACACCGGTTGAGGTGGAGGATGAAGAAGAATATGAGATTGTCTATGTGACTGAGGATGAGCTTGAAGAGGGCGAAGAGTACGAAATAGAGTATGTAGATGATTATGATGAGGAAGCTCCACTAACAAAGGAAGATGAGAAAAGTGTAGCAGCTGAAGAACAGAAAAAGGATTCAAAGGACGATACGAAGCAGGTAGATGCGAAGCCGGAGGAGACTGATTCCGAAGATGCCGATGTGGCAAGTGATGACGACGCTGCTCTTACAGAAGAGGAGAAACAGGCAAAAGAAAAAGAGGTTGCTGAGGCGATTGAAGATTTGGAGAAATTAGACAAGGAAAATGAGAGAATTCCATTAATTCCACATTTTAAAAAGTCTGAAAGTGTTGCTAGTGTTCCTTCAGAACATGTAGCACAGATGGCGACAGCAATTACAACAGATAAGAAATATAGTGGACTGATTGGCCGAGCAGTGAAGCAGCGAGAGCAGACTGAACTAAATGAAACTGTGAAGGTGGAAGCAGATGAGCAAATGCCTAATCAGGTAAAAATATCAAACCAAGAAAAAATATCAAATCAAGAAAAGACACCAAAAAAAGATGATGATATTCGCACAGGCAAGGATGGCAAAGAATATGTGCAGGCGACAATGGTGTTCGATGACAATTATGAAATAACAGAGTTTTAAGGGTAGGGGAGGAATGTCATAGACATTCTTCCCTAATTGACTTTTGAAAAGTAGGTTCAAGAAGGAGCGTATATATGGAAAATTATCAGGTTTTCAAGAGAAGAATTAATTACTACGAAACAGACAAAATGCAGGTGGTACATCATTCAAATTACATCCGTTTTTTAGAGGAGTGTAGAATTGATTTTTTGCATCAGATTGATTTAGATTATAGTTTGATGGAACAACAGGGAGTGATTATACCGGTTTTAAGTGTGGAGTGTGATTTCAAAGTTCCGGTTAAATTTGGAGATGTGATTTGTATTGTGCCAAAGCTGGAAAATTTTAGTGGTGTGAAGTTTGAAATGTCATACCACATTTATTCTGAGGACTTTTCGGTGTTACACAATGTGGCGAGAACAAGTCATTGCTTTGTAGATGAGGAGTTCAAACCAGTTCGTATGAAAAAGGAATTTCCTAAGATTTATGAAACATTAAAATCAATGGAAGGGAAAATCTTGTATGAAGTGTAGACGATAGTCTTGAGAGAGATTGGTATGTTTTGGAAGGAGTTTCTGAACATTTTCTGAACATATTCGAAAAAAACTTAATTTTCACATAAAATGTGCTATAATCGTGTGTGGTCGAGAGTAGCACATAAAAACTGCTTGAGAAAGTTTTGAAATGTTGCTAGATATCAAATGTTCTTTATAGGGGCATGGAGGAATATAGATTGAAGTTTACAGATTCGACGAATGACCAGTTGGAAAATACGCTGGCTGGTATTCTTGGTGGTGATAAACAGAATATGGAAGTAGATTTGTTTGCGACTACAGATGATGAAGCAGACAAAGAGCAGGATGATTTTACAAATGAGATTTGCGATGTGGAAAATGCTCAGGAGAAGGATAGAGTGGATTTGGAAACGCCTGTCTTTGAAGAGGATGAAGATGGTCGCAACGCGGTGATTAAGGTTCGCAATTTGTATAAGATTTATAAGGTTGGAACGAACAAGGTACGTGCATTGAACGGTGTAGATTTCAATGTGTACGAGGGTGAGTTTTGTGCGATTGTAGGAACCTCTGGATCTGGTAAATCTACCCTTTTAAATATGCTTGCTGGTTTGGAAAAGCCGACAAAGGGTGAGATAGTCATAGCGGATAACCACATCGAGAAGATGAATGAGAACCAGTTGGTTAAGTTTCGTAGAGAGAATGTTGGATTCATCTTTCAGTCGTTTAATTTGATTGGTACCATGGATGCATTAGAAAATGTTGCATTGCCATTGACGTTTCGAGGTATACCCAAAATGCTGCGTCTGAAACGTGCCATGAAGATGCTTCGTCTGGTTGGTTTGAAGGAGCATGCAAAGCACAGACCAAACCAGATGTCTGGTGGTCAGCAACAGCGTGTTGGTATGGCCAGGGCATTAGTGGTGAATCCGAAGATTATGTTTGCGGATGAGCCGACGGGTAACTTGGATTCCCGAACCTCAAAAGAAATGATGAATTTGATGAGAACAATTGTAAATGAGCAGAAGAAGACATTAGTTATGGTTACACATGATGATAGCCTTGCTGCAATTGCAGATAAGGTGATTCGAATTGTGGACGGCAAGATTGTGGATATAGAAGATCGAAGTACAAGAAGTTTTGGAGGAAATGAGTAATGAAGATTATGAAGAATATGAGTAAGCGAATGAACAAATCATTTATGGCGTTGTTGATGTGCGTAGTAATGATGCTGTCGTTGATTTCAACAAGTAGCATTTCTTATGCGACGGAAGCGGATACAACAACGAATAATCAGACAACAACATCTGAGGATAACTCCCAAACAGGTACGTCTACAAGTAATAACAATAGCACTTCGACTAATACAGATCCAAATGGTACATTAGGTAAGAATTCTGAGGTGGGGATTGAACTTACGAAGTCTATTACTGGTAAGTCTGGTAAGAGTGTAACAGTTGCATTTGTATTAAAGTCAAATGATCCAACAACCATTAAGTTAAAAAGTGTATATCCTGTGATTGATACAGCATTTCCGTTTGAAACAAGTGGTGATGCTTATAAGATTATCTCGGCGGACGATGCTGAGAAACAGAAAACACTAGAAGCTACATTTAAGATGACTGCGCGCAATGACTTGGCAACAGGATACCATAGCGTTCGTTTTATTGGTGAGTATCAAAAGGTTGCTGCAGATGGAAGCGTAAAAGATTTCTATGTAATTAAGACTATTAATATTTATTTTACAAACGGTAGTGGTGAATCGAAGGACGACTCTGATGATAAAAAACAGGAAGAGGATGAGAAGGATGAAGATACTGGCAATGAAGACCTGAATGATGATTCCTTTGATGATAGTGATTCCTATGATGATGGTGGTAGTTCCTATGATAACGGTGGTTCAGAGGCGGAAGCAGTTGCACCAAAGTTGATTGTTACGGGCTACAAGACAGAGCCAGAAAAAATCATGGCTGGTCAAACATTTAAGATTACTATACATATTCAGAATACTTCTAAGGTGACGAATGTATGTAACGGTAAGTTTTTGATTGGTAACGAGGCGGGAAGCTTTACTCCGACAAATGGTTCGAATGCTGTCTTTGTGGAAAGTATTAAGGCCGGCGAAACTGGTGATATTGTCATGGAGATGAAGGCTGGTGCTGACTTGTCACAGAAGAACTATAGCCTTGTTATCAAGGGTGATTTTGATGATGGAAGAGGTAACAACTTTACATCGAGTGATAGCTTGACGCTTCCGGTGTATCAGAAGGTTGATTTCAATATTACAGAGGTTTCCATGACTCCAGAGGTGTTGGGTGTTGGTGAAGAAGGCTCTTTGATGTTTACCATCAATAATCAGAGTACTGCTGGTGTGTATAATGTAAATATCAATGTGAAAGACCCTGCAGTAACTGCAACAGAGACATATGTTGGTAATATTGCTGGTTCATCAAGTGCGTATGCGACTTTGTTGGTAACAGGTGTAGAAGAAAATCCGGATAAGGGTAAGATTACAATTGAGATTACTTATGAAGATTCGGAAGGTAATAAAGAAACAATTGCGAAGAATGTTCCGTGTGTTGTTGGTGAAGGCATGGGTCTCGGTGATGGCACAGAGCTAGATGAATTTGAAGCGGAATTTGAGGATGAAGAGTATTATGACGATGAAGAATCAACGATATCTCCTATTTTGATTGTCGTGATTGTTTTAGTTGTGATGGGTATTATTGCTGGAGTGATCACATTTTTGGTGCTTAGAAGAAAGAAACGTATGGCAGAGCTCTTAGCGGAAGAAGACGGAGAGGATGATTTGTACGATGAGAATTTCTGATATTCTTGGAATGAGTCTGTCGAATCTCTGGAAACGTAAAATGCGTACCGTGTTAACGGTGTTGGGTGTTGTAATTGGTACAGCGTCGATCGTAGTTATGTTATCCCTTGGTCTTGGATTGAAGCAGGCGATGCTGGATCAGGTGGGAACAGCTGGTGGATTGACAGAAATCATGGTATATTCTGGAGATATGTATGGCGATGGGGATTTGCTATTGGATGATAAGACCATCGAGAAGTTCGCGGCCTTAGATTATGTTGAAAATGTACAACCACAGCTTCTATATAGTATGCCTTTTCAAATTGGACACTATGAAGGTTATATGGAAGTGGTTGGTGTTACCCCAGAGTACATGAGTATGATTGAGCTTGGGGAAGGAAACTATCCAGAGAAAAGCAATAATCTTAGCATTGTTGTAGGTAATCAGATGGTTATGTCTGTGATGGATATTAATACAGGTGAATGGCCAGATTTTGAGACGGGAGAAGCTCCGGATATCAATTTCATGACTATGCCATTGACAGCTGGTTTGGAGCCTGGTGAGGTTTATGAGGAAGCTCCAGATAGTGATAGAATTGAGACGGATGAAGTAGTAAATAGTGAGTTTTCATTGGATGAGGATTTCTCGTTGGATAATGATTCCTTTTCTGATGGAGAGAACGACTCGGACGAGGATTTTAGCGATGATTCAGAAGAAGATGCTTCTTTTGAAGATGGATTTGAGGATGATTTATTTTTAGATGATTCGGAGGATGAGACATTTAGTTTCTTTACTCCAGACATCAAGAAGATTCCGGTGGATGTATCTGGTGTGACAGCTGGAGATATTGATACCTATACAGAATTTTCGTATTATTGTTATACAGACATTGATGCGTTGAAAGCCTTTCTGAAAAAGCATTATTCTCTGAATTCAGTAATTCCAGGACAGCCAACAGACCAAAAGGGAAAACCATATCGTGATTTGAAGTATTCCCAATTGACGGTGAAGGTGGATGAAGCTGATAATGTAGAAACCGTGCTACAAACAATTCAAGATATGGGTTATCAGGCTGATGCAAATAAGGAATGGTTAGAAGAGATTGAGAAGGAATTCATGATTATTGAAGCGGTATTAGGTGGTATCGGTGCGGTTGCAATGCTTGTTGCTGCTATTAGTATTGCCAATACAATGACAATGTCAATCTATGAACGAACAAAGGAAATCGGTGTCATGAAGGTGTTAGGTTGTGGTCTTGGCAATATTCGTTCTATGTTCTTGTCAGAAGCGGCATTTATAGGATTTCTTGGGGGAATTGTAGGTTTGATATTAAGCTATTTGATATCATTTTTGCTGAATCAATTTTTGGCACCGATGTTGATGTCGGATTATGGTGCTAATGTAAATATATCATCAATCCCATTGTGGTTGGCGTTAATTGCAGTGGCGTTTTCAACTGTTGTGGGTATGGTGGCAGGATTTTTCCCTGCACAACGTGCAACGAGATTAAGTCCGCTTGCGGCGATTCGGAATGAATAATATTGTAATAAATAATGAGTAAGTAAATAAAGTGGTTGCAAACAAATTTGTTTAAGTTTCGGCAACACTTTGGCAACATAAGTTGCGATTTTACAAATTTATATCTCTATAAAAGCATAAGAAACCTTACTGTTTTACAAAACAAAGTGAAAACAGTAAGGTTTTTCTATGCTTTTCTTTATATTCTTTTTTATTTGTTCTTTTGGTTATTTCTTTTTGGATGTCTTTAATCGTTTCTTCGTTCTGGCAGTTTCTGACTCTGGATAGTTATAACGCCAGTTGTCGTATTCTTCCTTGCTGATTTCACCATTTTCTAATGCGATGGCTTGTCGTTGCCACGCAGATAACATGTCATTTAAGGAATCATATGCAGGATTGTCCATATTAAGAGAAATGTATAATTCCTCTGGATTTGTGCTTACTTGGAATCCATACATGTCCTCTAAGGCGAATAGTGTATGTAAAATACCTTTGTTGGTGTCAATGTTAGGAACAGTGATAGCGTCAGGGCTAACCTTCAAAACGTCAGCTAGCTTTTCTACCATATCATCTTTGGGTACTCGTGTTTCGGATTCGTACTGTGCGATACGCACGTCGGTGGTTTTGCCATTAAATCCAACTAATGAGCCTAAGTCTTTCTGTAATAGGTTTCTAAAAATGCGAAAATGTTTGATTCTTTTACCGATTGCCATGTGTGTTGCCTCCTTATTTGTAATTAAACAAAACTGATAAAGTCAGTATAACACAGCGTATTTAAGTGCACAAGAGAAACTTAAACAAATTTATTTAATTATCTATGGTAAATAGTATTGACTTTAACTAAAATGTTTAGTAGAATTACAAAACAAGAACTAAACAGAAAAGTTTAGTTATAGAGTTGTTAGGGAGAAGGAGGAAATGATTATGGAGGAAACAATTTTAATGAAAGCGGATGATGTGGGAAAGGCTTTGCAGATATCAAAGCAACAAGCATATCGGATTATTCGTAGGCTCAATGAGGAACTAGAGGCACAAGGTTATATGACGATTCAAGGAAGAGTAAATCGTGAGTATTTTTTGAAGCGGTTTACTTATTCAGAATCGTCGGAGAGGAGATGAAAGTATGGCGGTATATAAGGATGGAACTAAATGGAGAGTTGTATTTCGTTATACGAACTGGCAGGGAGAAAGAAAGCAGACCAGTAAAAGAGGGTTTGAAACGAAGAGAGAAGCGGTTGCGTGGGAATATGAAGAAATGTTGAAGGTGGATGCAAAGCTGGATATGACATTTGAAAGTTTCTACGCAATTTACGAAAAGGATCGCTTGAAAAGGGTGAGAGAAAACACTTGGGAAACAAAGAAACACATCATTGAAACGAAGATTCTTCCGTTTTTTAAGGACAGACCGATTGCAGAGATTGAAGCAAAGGATGTGATTGCTTGGCAAAATGAATTACTTGCGTTTCGTTATGAGAATGGAAAAGGGTATTCTCCTTCTTATTTGAGAACGATACACGCGCAGTTGAGTGCAATCTTCAATCATGCAGTGCGATTCTATCATCTTCAAAGAAATCCTGCGAAACTGGCAGGTTGTGTTGGGATTGTAGAACACAAGGAAATGTTATTCTGGACACAAGAAGAATATTTGCAATTTTCAGAAGCAATGATGGAGAAACCACTTTCCTACTATGCATTCGAAATATTGTATTGGTGTGGATTGAGAGTCGGAGAATTACTTGCACTAACACCAGCAGATTTCGACTTTGAAAAGAAAACCTTAACTATTAACAAATCGTATCAGAGATTAAAAGGAAAGGACATCATAACACCGCCGAAAACACCAAAGAGTAATCGAGTGATTACAATGTCGGATTTTCTAAGTGAAGAGATGGAAGATTATCTTTCTATGTTATATGATGTGCAACCAAATGAAAGAATCTTTCCTGTGACAAAATCTTATCTGCACTATGAAATGGAAAGAGGTTGTAATGAAACCGGAGTAAAGCATATACGAGTTCATGACCTAAGACACTCGCATATTTCGTTGTTGATTGAGTTGGGATTTTCGGCGTTGGCAATAGCGGAAAGGGTAGGACATGAAAGTATAGATATCACTTACCATTACGCACACTTATTTCCGACAAAGCAAACGGAAATGGCTTTAAAGTTAGATGGGGAACGTGTAAAGAAGATGGAAAAAGTAAAGGAGAGTTAATATGCCAAAGAAAGTGGATAGCAAAGGAAGGTGGCGTGACAGAACAGTCACCTTCCGCGTTTCAGATGAGGAACGAAAAGTTTTGTATGATTGTATCAAGATGTCAGGACTTTCCAAACAGGATTATCTTTTGAGTAAAGCAACTAATAGAG
>JAGAQX010000155.1 GCA_017622535.1 Lachnospiraceae bacterium
ATGAGAGATATTAGAGTATTATTAGGGAGATTTCATGGTGAGAGAATATAAATTCACCTTATATGCAATATGTATTTTGCAAAAAAGTAACAAAAAGAGGAGTTAAACAATGAGTGAGAAGTTAAAAGTAGGTATCCTTGGCGGTACAGGTATGGTAGGACAGAGATTTATTGCATTATTGGAGAATCATCCATGGTTTGAGGTAACAACCATTGCAGCGAGCCCAAGAAGTGCAGGCAAGACTTATGCAGAGGCTGTCGGTGACAGATGGAAAATGTCTACTCCAATGCCAGAGGCTGTTAAGAATATCATTGTTCATAATGTAAATGAAGTAGAAGAGGTTGCTAGTACAGTTGATTTTGTATTTAGTGCTGTAGATATGTCTAAGGATGAGATTAAGGCAATTGAGGATGCTTATGCAAAGACTGAGACACCAGTTGTTTCTAACAATTCCGCACATAGATGGACACCAGACGTTCCAATGGTAGTACCTGAGATTAACCCAGATCATATGAATGTCATTGAGTTCCAGAAGAAGCGTCTTGGTACAACTCGTGGTTTCGTGGCAGTTAAGCCAAACTGTTCCATTCAGAGTTATGCACCAGTTCTTACTGCATGGAAAGAGTTTGAACCATATGAGGTGGTTGCTACTACATATCAGGCAATTTCAGGTGCAGGTAAGACATTTAAGGATTGGCCAGAGATGGTTGAGAATATTATTCCATTTATCGGTGGTGAGGAAGAAAAGTCTGAGAAGGAACCACTTCGTATCTGGGGTCATATTGATGAAGAAAAGGGTGAGATTGTTCCAGCAGATGGTCCCGTTATCACATGTCAGTGTATTCGTGTTCCAGTATTGAATGGTCATACAGCTGCTGTATTTGTAAAGTTCAAAAAGCAGCCTACAAAGGAACAGTTAATCCAGAAGTTGGTAGAGTACAAGGGTGTTCCACAGGAATTAGAATTACCAAGTGCTCCAAAGCAGTTCATCCAGTATATGGAAGAGGATAACCGTCCACAGGTTCAGTTGGATGTTGATTACGAGAACGGTATGGGTGTTTCTGTAGGTCGTATCCGTGAGGATCATGTATATGACTGGAAATTCGTTGGTCTTTCTCATAACACAGTACGTGGTGCTGCTGGTGGTGCAGTGCTTTGTGCAGAGTTATTGAAGGCTCAGGGATATATTACAAAGAAGTAATTATAATATTTATAATATTGAAGTGGTTGTTTCGTACGAAACAACCACTTTTGTGTTATTAAAGTATTTTATTCTTTATTCAAAAATAGAAAAGGTGTATAATTATTAGGTGATTATTGTTTATAGGGGATAATTGATTTTGGAAAAGTTTTCACATACAAATAGAGAAGGATTTATTATAGGAGGTAGGTTATGGATAAGGAACAAAATATCAACACCAATATTCAGAATGATGATATAACGCTACATGCTGGGAATGAAGAGAAGCAGAATATAGGAGAAGATAACATTTCTACAGAAGATAAGAAAGAAATAATTATCAGTGAGAACAAAGAATTAGCAATTCCAAGAACTGGCTTTGTTATTAAAGGTGAATTATCCGTGAAGGGTGAGCTGGCTGTGAAAGGTGAGTTGGCTGCAATCAATGAACTTGCTACTCGTGGCGAGTTATCTGTAAAAGGCGAATTAGACGAAAACAGTGGTGAACGTATTATTATTGTGGAGAGTATTAAGGCAGCAGTAGAATATTTACAGGAAACCCAGGGTAATATATTAACAGCAACTGGCGCCTTTGAAATCTATGAGTATACAAAGCTCCCAAATTATCAAGAGAGAGTGTATTCTAGAGTAAGACCAAATCATCAGATTATAGGTGCTTGTGAAGAGTTAGGAATCAGGGATAGACATTTAATCGGAATGCGTGGTCCATTTTCTAAAATGATGAACTGTGCAATGATTAAAGATTTTAATATACGATATTTAGTTACTAGAGATTCAGGAATATCCAGTGGTTTTATAGAGAAGATGGAGGCTGCGTTAGAGTCCGGAATTACATTGATTGTTGTAGCGTCCGCATACCATGAAGAAAATGTAAGAGAAGAAGAAGTTGTGAAAATGATTCGTGACCACTCTATGTAGAATTCGTATTATACGGCTTGTTGGATGATATATGGTAGTATACATGCTTTTGGGATTAAGAAATTCTATCAAAGTGCAAGGCGGGATAGTGTCTTTTGGTAAAATTTGTGTTGAAATACATTACAAGATAAGGTATAATCTTGACAAGTGAGTGCTTATGTCGATGTGAGAATGAGTACGTATGATATGTGATTTATTTTAAGGAGGATTATTATAATGGCAACAATTACAGCAGGCGATTTTAGAAATGGTGTAACAATCGAGTACGATGGAAAGATTTGTCAGGTTATTGAATTTCAGCATGTAAAACCAGGTAAGGGTGCTGCTTTCGTTCGTACAAAGTTAAAGAATATTGTGAACGGTGGTGTGATTGAGAACAGCTTCCGTCCAACAGAGAAGTTTGAGACAGCTCATATTGATCGTAAGAACATGCAGTATTTATATGAAGATGGTGATTTATACTACTTCATGGACAATGAGACATATGATCAGATTGCTTTAGGTTCTGATGTTGTTGGTGATTCATTGAAGTTCGTGAAAGAGAATGAGAATGTTAAGGTTGTTTCTCATGCAGGTAACGTATTTGCAATTGAGCCAGAAATCAACGTGGTATTAGAAGTTACAGAGTGTGAGCCAGGTGTTAAGGGTAACACAGCTACTGGTGCTACAAAGCCTTGTACAGTAGAGACAGGTGCAACACTTCAGGTACCATTATTCGTTAATACAGGCGATAAGATTATGATTGATACTCGTACAGGTGAGTACTTATCACGTGCATAATCCGGGTCTATAATAGAATAGAGGATGATAAGAAGAACGCAGAAATTTGTTTCTGCGTTCTTTTTGCGTGTTTATGTTTTGGTTCTTTGTTTTAAAGAGAATTAGTTATTTTCATGTAATAGGTTGTACGTCAATCCCTTGCATTTATCGAATCTTCTTGTCATATAAAGGAAATTCTCACATATATTAATTGTATGAGGTTTATAAAAAATGAAACAGACTTAAGCTGGGACAGGATGTAAAATATATGACTAAAAAAGAAGAGATTATGAAGATATTGTCTGTAAAATTAAGACGGGTTTTAGATATGGCAAATTTGAATTATGAGTGGTTGCAGGAGATTCGGTTACGAATAAATGAACCATTTATCATTCGGTATAATGGGAATGAATATTTTGTAACAGAACAAGGTGAATTAATTGCAGAAAGTTCGGCTGGTTACTGTGTGAATTATACGGATGTAAAAGAAACCATCGAATATATAAGCAGTTTTTCGCTATATGCCTATGAAGATGAAATAAGACAAGGTTTTATTACAGTTCAAGGTGGTCATCGTATTGGAATTGCTGGAAAGGTAATATTAGAGCAGGGTAAAGTAAAGAGTATCAAGTATATTTCATTTATTAATATTCGTATGTCTCATGAAAAAAAAGGATGTGGACAAATGTTATTACCATACATACATATAAACAATCAGATTTGTCACACCCTTGTTATTTCACCACCAGGTTGTGGGAAAACCACGTTGTTAAGAGATATGGTTCGATTGATCTCTGATGGAACGGAAAACTATCCAGGTATGACGGTGGGAGTTGTGGATGAACGTTCAGAGATTGCAGCCTGTTATCACGGAATTCCACAAAATGATATTGGTATTCGAACAGATATATTGGATTGTTGTCCCAAAGCGGAGGGGATGCTGATGCTGATTCGCAGTATGTCGCCTACTTTGATTGCGGTAGATGAAATTGGTAGACGAGAAGATGTGGATGCATTGGCTTATGTTATGAATTGTGGATGTTACATTCTTGCTACAGTTCATGGTTCATCCATCGAAGACGTAAAGAATAAACCTGTTTTACGCAAGTTGGTAGAAGAGAGATTATTCAAACGTTTTATTGTGTTGTCCGGTGAGGATGGTCCTGGAGTTGTTCAGAATATATTTGATGAACGAGGAAGTGTTTTATTTGACCGAGCATTACAAGGAGCATAGGTATGGGATTATTTTGCAAATTATTAGGTGGTGTATGTGTTATGGGTGCCGCAGGTTATTTTGCATTGTCACTCAATCAAACAATGGAAAAACGCAAGCAGGAATTGAGAAAGTTATACAGCATTTTGTTGCAGTTAAAAAGTGAGATTCAATATATGTATACCCCCTTGCCAGACAGCTTTGCAAAGTTAGCAAAGGACGAGCCTTTTCAGAGCTGGTTAGTGCGTATATCACAACAGCTTTCTGATAAAAAAGCATTTTCTTTTTCGGATGTTTGGCAAGAAGGACTGGTATATTTGAGCAAGATATCTACCTTGGAACCGGAAGATATCGAACCCTTGCGTGAGCTTTCGGACAAGCTGGGAGCTGGGGATATTGACGCACAGTTAAAGGCGATTGATTATGCATTGTTACATATTGAAGGTAACCGGATGACCTTGGAACAGGAAATGGGACAGAAGAAGAAAGTGACAGTCACATTGAGTCTGTTTTGTGGAGCCATGACACTGTTATTGTTGTTGTGAGACATATAGTCAATAAGGAGTAGTTTGCATGTCTGTAGAAATCATTATTAAAATAGCGGCATTAGGGGTTGTTATAGCACTGCTGAACCAAGTGCTGAAGCATGCAGGACGGGATGATCAGGCATTTTTTGTTACATTAGCAGGAATTGTTGTTGTATTAACCTGGTTGTTGCCTTATTTTGTCGAATTGTTTTCAGCTATGCAAACCATGTTTGGTGTATAGGAGGTGCAATTCCTAGATGAGTTTTTTTAAAATCGTATGTGGAGTTTTGATTGGTGTATTATTAGCAATCAAATTAAAACATCTTGGTAGCCCTCTTTGGGTATACCTTTCCCTGGCACTGAGTGTGTTTGTATTGTTTTATATTATAAACCGGTTAAGCTTTGTCATGGATTTTTTGGATGAAATTTTAGAAGATATTGGACTGGAATCGGGCTATTTTGAAATATTAATTAAGATTGTCGGAATATCGTATTTATGTGAATTTGCGTCTAATCTATGCAAGGAGTCCGGATTTTTATCTGTGGCAAGCCAGATTGAAATTGGTGGGAAATTGACCATGCTGGTAATGAGTATGCCAATTCTGTTAGCTATTGTGGATACAGTGACTTCCGTATTATGAAAGGATTAAACGGGAAGTGAACATAAGCAATTTTAATTAGAAAGATGTTCTCGTTGATATTACAAAGAATGGAACAAGGGAAGACAAAGGAAAGTGAATAGATAAATAAAAAGTAACAAATGAAAAAAACAAATGAGAACAAATGAAAAGAACTATAAATGAGTATGCTTGGAAAGGAGAGGAGAATGAAGCGTTATGTTTTTATTCGATGGTGTATTCTAATCGCAGGACTCATTTTTTTATGCCTATTTACGAAAAAGGTATATGCCACAGAGAACCAAAGTGATGAGACTTTATCCATATACTATGATAACTTCTATGAAAGCATCGAGGTAGAAAGCCTAGAGGAGGAATTACAAGCTATTAATACGCGATATGATAGACAGGGAAATGTATCCTTTGAAGATATATTTGGAATGCTGTTAGATGGAAATGTGGATGAAGCAATCGAGAAAACGATTATCCAATTTGTTGAAAATATTGTTGGAGAGATACAGCATAATGGCAAGCTTATTATGAAGCTAGTTTTATTAGTTGTGATTGCGGCAATCTTTAATACATATTCTTCCGTGTATAACATTAGTTATGTTGGAGAGCAAGGCTTCTTTGTTACTTATCTTATGATTGCAATGCTTTTGTTGCAATCCTTTCAGCTTGTATATGAGCTGTCGGAGAATACGATTCGGTATTTAAAGGAAATCATGGAGTGTTTATTGCCAGCACTTTATGCATCTTTAGTGCTTTGTAGTGGTCTGACCACCACACATATGGTAAACACCATGTTTGTTTGGATGCTGTCTTTATTAGAAAAGCTATTGCTGTTTATTATTTTGCCGGGAGTGCGCATTTACTTTTTGATTGTTGTTTTGAATCAGATTAGTACCATTGACCGCTTTTCCAAGCTGGCAGGTCTATTAAAACAGGGATTGCAATTTTTATTAAAAGCCATTGTTACTGGAATTGTTGGCCTAAATGTGATGAAGACGTTATTAGTTCCGGTTTATGATAATGCAAAATATAATTTGTTTCAGAAGGGTTTAGCTGTTGTACCAGGAGGAAGCTCCCTGTCTGGATTAAGCTCTATTTTGGTTGGGGCAGGTGTACTGATTAAAAATAGTGTGGGAATTACAGTTGTTGTCATTTTATTGGCATTAGGTAGTATTCCGTTGTTGGAAATTCTTTGTTTTTATGTCATATATAAGGTGATTTTAGCCCTTGTGCAGCCCATTAGTAATACCCGTATTCTGGCAGGAATACAGGGAGCCGCAGACAGTACAGGGATTCTTTTACGTGCGACCTCTACATCAATCGTGTTGTCTGTATTATCGATTGCCATTGTCATTATGACCACCAATGTTCGATTGTACACGGGGTGAGATATATAGGACTTTCCAATGGGATGTATGGTATATTTAGGTGCGTTTGAATCGATTCGAATTATGGAATGAAAGAGAGTGATGGTAGGTTTGGAAGCAGTTTTTTCCTGGGTAAAAAGTGGATTAATCTTTGCAGTGTTTGCTTCAGTGATTTTGATGCTGTGTCCAAGTAAGACCTATATGAAGCATATTAGCCTTGTGGTTGGACTGTTATTTATTTTGGTAATGCTACATCCAATAATGGATTTTTTTCAATTAGACAGCGCAACGTACCTTTCTTACATCGAGCATTTCTTAATGATAGAGGAATCAGAGGCCGGGGTTACAAAGGAGCATATGGAACTTTACGTAGAGTCTATTGAATTACAGCTACTGGCTGAATTCAATGAGCAGGGATATCCTGTTCATGATGTGGATGCCACAGCAGATACCGAAGGAACTGTGGAGGAAGTCCATATATCATTTTCTGCGGAAGTTGTAGGAATTGAATATATAGATGCTTATTTGAAGGATTTGTTTGGACAGGAGGTATTGATTTACTATGAAGTCGGATAATGTGGATAAACAAGAGAATCAGCAAAGGGAAAAGAAGTATGGTGAGAGCATAACGGATTTAGATGAAAAAAATAATTTCTTTCATAAAATGCTAGGTATTCGTATTACAAAAGAACGGAAGGAAATGGTTGCGATTTTATTTTTGCTAGGTGTATTTTTTTTGTTAATTGGTAATCCGCTTTCCACTACAAAAAATGAGGAAAAGCAAAGCAATAAAAAAAGTAAAGAGATCGTTTCAGAAGAAATTACAGAAGATGTTGAAAAAGATGAATATATTGCTGTTTTGGAGAATAAGCTAGAAAAAACCATTAGTGGTATTGAGGGCGCAGGAAAGGTTTTGGTGATGATTACCTTAAAGGATAGTGGAGAAAAAATATTAGACAAGAATCAGCCGTATGAAAGTAGTTCTGAAATGAGCAAGGAGGAGGGGAAGGAAACGGAGAAGTCTAATATGAGCAGCAATCAGGAAACTGTGTTGGTGGAGGTGGAAGGTAATACAACTCCTATTGTAATACAGGAACGTTATCCCGACGTGGAAGGGGTTGTTGTTGTCTGTGAGGGTGGTGATAACCAAATGCTGACACTTCAAATTAAGGAAGCAGTGCAGGCATTATTTTCTGTGGATTCTCATAAGATTGTAGTATGTAAATTACAACAGTAATTTGGAAAGTGAGGAAGATTATGAAGAAAATGTTTAAGAAAAACCAGGTTATTATAACTGCATTGGCAATTATGATTGCGGTGGCAGGATATCTTAATTTTTCCAGTGATAGTCAGGTGTTAAATACTTCAGTGGAAGATATGAAGAGTGAGGGTGCCAGTGGTAATTCAGATGACGATTTGATTAGTGCAGCAGTGGAGGATACAGTAGAAGAGGATGTAGCAGAAAATGATGCAACCAAGGAAAAGAGTGAAGCAACAGGAGAGGATGTTGAAGCAGTGGATGGTGAGGCCGTGACAGGAGAAGATGTCGAGTCAGTGGATGCAGAGACGGTAAGTGATGAAGAGGGGCAGGAGCAATCAGAGGATGTTGCAGCTTCAGAGGATGATTCGAATGAAGACCTTGCAGAAGCAAGTGTGGATGAAAATGGTGACCCAATTGATTCTGAATCAGTCGGAGAAGCGGTACTTACCAATGCCTCTGTTACTTTGTCACAGGCAAAGCTGAACCGGGAGCAGACACGATCAAAAGCAAAAGAAATGTTGTTGGAAATTATCAATAATGAAAATTTGTCAGAAGATTCAAAAAAAGAAGCAGTTAGCAAAATGATTGCAATGACGGAACAGATTGAAAAAGAGGCAGCAGCGGAAACGCAGCTAGCGGCAAAAGGATTTACTGATGCAATTGTTAGTATTTCGGATGATTGTGTAGATGTTACATTGGCAATGGAATCCATAACGGACACACAAAGAACACAAATTGAAGATATTATTATGAGAAAGACCGGATGTGAGCTTTCTGAGATTGTGATTACAACAACTCAAAAATAAATGTGAATTTATGAAAATAGATTGCAAAAGATATGGTAGATTTGGTATACTAATATACATATGAAAAGAGATTCGACCACGTAGGTGGTGAAGGAGGAATGAAAATGGCAACTGAAGTTCAAAAAAGCACTTATAATATAACAGAATCAGGTATTCTTGGAGATGTTCAGATCGCTGATGAGGTGATTGCAATTATTGCTGGCTTAGCGGCTACAGAAGTAGAAGGTGTGGCTAAGATGTATGGCAATATTACAAATGAATTAGTTAGTAAGCTGGGAATGAAGAACTTGTCAAAGGGTGTGAAGGTTTCTGTAACACCGGATGAGGTCAAGGTTGATTTATCTCTAGAAGTGAAGTATGGATATAGTGTTATGGATGTATCCAAGAGAGTTCAAGAGAAGGTAAAACAGGCAATTGAGACTATGACAGGTTTAGAGGTTTCTGTTGTTCGAGTTCGAATTGTCGGTGTTGCAATTGAGAAAAGCGAGAAAGCACCAAAGACAACAAAGGCATAATAGAATGTAATAATAAGGCTGCTGTCTGTCCGAAAGGGTTGGTGGCAGCTTTCTTAACGTGTGTCTTAGAACAGATAAGAACAGAATGAGCAAATAATAATAGACAAATACAGAGTAGGATAGAGAGGATAACAATATGCTAAAAAGCCAGGTTAGAGAAGAGATATTTAAAATTATGTTTCGCTACCCTTTTGTAAATGAGGGAGAGATGGCGGAACAGGTTTCATTTTCTTTAGAAGATTTGGAAGGAAAAAGTGAGGAAAACATCCAACGTATTAAGAATAAAGTAGAAGCAATTTTGTCGAATGTTGACGCGATTGATCAGAAGATCGAAGCCTGTTGTGAGGGTTGGAGCTTTAACCGAATTGGTAAGGCAGAGATTGCAATTATGCGCATTGCAACCTATGAGATTATGTTTGATGATGCGATTCCAAATAGTGTTGCCATTAATGAAGCAGTGGAGCTTACAAAGCTTTATTGTGACGAAGATGCAAAGGGTTTTGTCAATGCTGTGCTTGGCAAGATTGAGAAGAGTGTGAATGCTTAGAAAATGAAGCATTCGATGTAGGTGTTTGATATGGGTGTTATCTATTCTGTAAAAGATATTAATAAATATATTAAGAATATGTTCGAGAATGATTATCTTTTACGTAATCTAAAGGTGCAGGGAGAGGTTTCTAATGCGGTATATCATTCCTCTGGACACATTTACTTTACGTTAAAAGAGGAAGGGAATGCATTGAAAGCCGTTATGTTTCGAGGATATCAAGCAGGTGGATTAGCATTTCGTCTTCAGAATGGTCAGAAGGTAGTTGTATCTGGACAGATTAATGTATTTGAACGAGATGGACAATGTCAATTATATGCAAAATCCATTGTTCTAGATGGAAGAGGCAATCTTTATGAGGCGTATGAGCAGCTAAAGCAGCGTCTTTATGAAGAAGGCCTTTTTGAATTTGAGCATAAGAAGGAAATTCCAAAGTTTCCAAAAAAGATTGGAATTGTAACGGCTAAAACAGGAGCTGCAATACAGGATATCCGTAATATTGCGAGACGTAGAAATCCCTATGTACAGTTGTATTTGTATCCTGCACAGGTACAAGGAGATGGTGCTGCCGCAACGATTGTGGCTGGTATTCAAGCATTGGATCAAATGGGAATGGATACCATTATTGTTGGTCGAGGTGGTGGCTCTATTGAGGATTTATGGGCATTTAATGAAGAGATTGTTGCAAGAGCAATCTTCGCTGCCAATACGCCGATTATCTCAGGAACAGGGCATGAGATTGATAATACAATTGCAGATTATGTGGCGGATTTACGTGCTCCAACGCCCAGTGCAGCTGCAGAGTTAGCAATACCAGATATCATGACATCGTTACAACAGGTTGAACAATATGAGCGTCGTATGACACAGTGTGTACAGCATAATATGCATATGCAAAAACGTAAGCTGGATATGTTGGCTGTATCATTAGAACGCTTGTCGCCGGATAATAAGCTTAAGAATCAAATGTTGTACTTAGATTCGTTACAGGATCGAATACTTGCAATTATGAAGCAGAATTTTGAAAAGAAACAGCATATGTGTGAGCTATTGTTAACTCGTTTGAACGGACTTAGTCCAACAGCGAAGCTAGTTGGTGGATATGGTTATGTGGAAACAAACGGGAAGGCTTTGAAATCAGTAAATGAGATTCAGGAGCAGGATACGTTGTCTGTGACATTGTCAGATGGCAGAATTGAAACAATTGTAACGAAGGTGACTAAGACAATCGTATAGGGATAGTTGTGATGAATATCATCATATAAATGGAATAAAAGACAGTTTGTATTACGCTAGAGATATCAATAGGAGGAGGTATTTGATGAGTGACAAATTTCAGTTAGAGGAAGCATTTCGTCAACTAGAGGAAATTATAGAGCAGTTAGAGTCAGATGAGATTCAACTAAAGGAATCAATTGAATTATACGGACAAGGTGCTAAATTGATTGCACAGTGTAAGGAAGAGTTGAGTGGTATCGAGAAAGAGATGATAATTATTGGTGAAGAATTACAGGGACAGGCCAATGAATAATCATTTTGTTTGATAAGAGAATTTGTGAACAGCAATTGGAACATATTATTGTATAAGATTGGAGTCAAGGTATGAATTTTAATGAACAGATGAAGGAAAAGGTTACGTATATTGAGTCAGTAATTGGTGCATATATGCCACAGGACTGTACATTTCAAAAGACGATTGCAGATGCGATGAATTATACGATGTCTGCGGGTGGTAAAAGGATTCGTCCTATGTTAATGAAGGCTACCTTTGATTTGTATGGTGGTGATTCGAAGCTCGTGGAACCATTTATGGCAGCAATGGAAATGATTCATACTTATTCCTTAATTCATGATGATTTGCCAGCATTGGACAATGATGATTATCGAAGAGGCAGGAAAACAGCTCATATTGTGTATGGAGAAGATATGGCGATTTTAGCTGGTGACGGGTTGTTGAATTATGCGTTTGAAGTAGCTGGTAAAGCATTTGATTTATTGGAAAAGAATTCTATACCGGATGACGTAGCACAGTTAGATAATGAAAAGACGTTGGCGTTAGTGTCAGAGTTGAAGATGAGAAGAAATGTAGAGTGGGCGATGCAGATTTTAGCTCATAAACCAGGAATTTACGGCATGATTGGTGGACAGGTTGTGGATGTAGAACTGACTGGTAGCAAGCTGAATGAAGAGCAGCTGACATATATATATGAAAATAAGACGGGTGCCTTAATTGAAGCATCTATGATGATTGGTGCAGTGTTAGCAGGAGCAGGCACTGACGGAATTGAAAAGATTGCAAAGGTGGCGTATAATATAGGGATGGCTTTTCAGATACAGGATGATATTTTAGATGAGACATCTACATTTGAAGAGCTTGGAAAAGCGTTGCACAGCGACGAAAAGAATGGAAAAGTAACCTATGTTGGTATTCATGGATTAGAAGAATCCAAGCAAGAGGTAGAGAGGCTTTCACGGGAAGCGATCACTTTGCTTCAATCTATTGAGGGTGATTCTTCATTTTTGCAGGAATTAACAGAGTATTTGATTGATCGAAAGAATTAACTAATCAAGGGTTAATAATGACAAATTGATTGAGAAGACTAGTTGATACAACAAGCTGATTATAGATATGAATTAATACGCTAGATAAGAGAGCGAGGGCATAGTTATGCAACTATTGAAAAGAATAACACAACCAAATGACATCAAACAATTTGATGAGGAACAGTGGAATTTATTAGCAGATGAGATACGTACATTTTTGTTACAGCATGTTTCAAAAACGGGTGGACATTTGGCTTCTAATTTGGGTTGTGTTGAGATGACCATGGCGTTGCACTTGGTTTTGAATTTACCAATGGACAAAATCATTTGGGATGTGGGACATCAGAGTTATACACATAAGATATTAACAGGAAGACAGGATGGCTTTACTAATTTGCGTCAATTAGATGGAATGAGCGGATTTCCAAAGAGAGTGGAAAGCGAGACGGATGTGTTTGAAACAGGACATAGTTCTACTTCGATTTCTGCAGCAATTGGTATGGCTGAAGCACATGAGCTTAAGGGAGAAAAGCATACCGTAGTAGCAGTAATCGGTGATGGTTCTTTTACAGGCGGATTGGCATATGAAGCCTTGAATAATTTGGGCAGACTGAAAAGTAGTTGTATGATTGTTTTGAATGATAATGAGATGTCCATTGATGAGAATGTTGGAGGTATGTCTTCGTATCTAACAAAGATTCGTGTAGGACAGGCATACAATGATGTAAAGTCAGGAGTAGAAAAGGGTCTTTTGAATATTCCTGGAATTGGAGAAGGTATTGCTAAGGTAGTAAAGCGTGGTAAAGATAGTATTAAAGGTTTATTAGTTCCTGGAATGTTCTTTGAAGATTTAGGAATTACTTATATTGGACCGATTGATGGACATAACATTGGACAAATGGTAGATACCTTTGAATCTGCGATTAAGCTAAATCGTCCGGTTGTTGTTCATGTAAAGACAAGAAAAGGAAAAGGTTATCGCTATGCGGAACGTCATCCAAAGCATTTTCATGGTGTATCACCATTTGATTTGAATACAGGAAAACCATTAAAGCAAAAGACGAAAATGACCAATACCGATGTCTTTGGAAGAAAGCTGTTAGCTCTTGGTGAAGAGTATCCGAATTTGGTGGCGATTACTGCTGCTATGGCATCTGGAACTGGTTTGGAGAAGTTTGCAAATGTGTATCCAAAGAGATTTTTTGACGTGGGTATTGCAGAACAGCATGCGGTTACCTTTGCTGCAGGACTTGCTAGTGAGGGATTGATTCCTGTTATTGCAGTGTATTCTTCATTTTTGCAGCGTGCATATGACCAGATTTTGCATGATGTGTGTTTACAGAAGCTTCATGTAATTTTTGCCATTGATCGTTCTGGCTTGGTTGGTGAGGATGGTGCCACCCACCAGGGTATATTTGATACTGCATATTTGACACAAATACCGAATATGACAGTAATTGCACCGAAGAACCGATATGAGCTTACAAAGGCAATGGAATTTGCAATGAATTTTGATGGACCAATTGCTATCAAGTATAGTCGTGGCGATGCTTACTATGGCTTGAAGGAGCAACTAGAGCCAATGGAATATGGTAAAAGTGAAATTGTATTTGAAGGTGAGAAAGTTGCCTTAATTGGTGTTGGTAATATGGTTGAGGTGGCTTGCGAAGTATATGAAGCATTGCAGAACAAGGGAATTGATATTACCTTGGTTAATGCGAGGTTTATAAAACCACTAGATGAGGAATTACTGACAGAGCTTGCGAAGAAACACGATACAATTGTTACATTAGAAGAGCATGTGTTCCAAGGTGGATACGGACAAGCTGTATCTGCATTTTATATGAACAGTGGAATGAAAGATGTGGATATGATTAATTTTGCAATCGAAGATTCTTTTGTGGAGCATGGTAATGTGGATTCTTTGCGTAAGAGACTTGGTATTGATGCGGATACAGTTGTGAAAGTAATTGAAGAACGCCTATAATACAAGATATTTGATTAGAAGAGGATAGTATGAAGGAACGTTTAGATGTAATGTTAGTCAACAGAGGACTTGCAACCTCAAGAGAGAAAGCAAAAGCGATTATTATGTCAGGAATTGTCTTTGTAGATGGACAACGAGAAGATAAAGCTGGTTCCACCTTTGATGAGAAGGTGAATATTGAGGTAAAAGGTGCAACCCTTAAGTATGTGAGTCGTGGTGGCTTGAAATTAGAAAAAGCAATGAGTCATTTTGATATTGCGCTAGATAGTAAGGTTTGTATGGATGTAGGTTCATCCACAGGTGGATTTACAGACTGTATGTTACAAAATGGTGCAGTGAAAGTATATGCTGTAGATGTAGGCCATGGTCAACTAGATTGGAAGCTACGCAATGATGAGCGTGTTGTATGTATGGAAAAGACCAATATTCGTTATGTGACACCAGATCAGATTGCAGAGCCACCAGCTTTTGTGTCTATTGATGTATCATTTATTTCTCTAACAAAGGTTCTTGGACCTGTGAAAGAGTTAATGACAGAGACTGGCGAGATTGTTTGTTTGATTAAACCACAATTTGAGGCTGGAAGAGAAAAGGTCGGAAAAAAAGGTGTGGTTCGTGATCGAAAGGTGCATGAAGAAGTGATTCATATGGTGATGGATTTTGCAAGCTCCATTGGTTTTGTATTATGTAATTTGGAGTTTTCGCCAATTAAGGGGCCTGAGGGAAATATCGAGTATTTATTGCATTTAAGTAAGGATACAAACAAGCAGCCAGGTGAGATTAATGTGGAGGCAATTGTGGCTGCTTCCCATGGCACATTGGATAAGTAGTTATGTAGGATTGGAAGGATATCAACATGAAAAAGTTCTTAATCGCGACCAATTTCATAAAGGATGAGAATCTCATTTTGACTTCAAAGATTGAAGATTATATCGCTATGCATGGCGGTAGCACCCATCGTGTTGTAGGGGATATTGAAAATGAGCCCAATTATGCGTTTCATGATGGTGAGCAGTTTGATTGTGTCATTGCATTAGGTGGCGATGGAACAATTCTTAAGGTTAGCAGGGATTTGCGAGATTTACATATTCCCATTGTTGGTGTGAATTTGGGAACCTTAGGCTTTTTGGCTGAGGTGGAACCAGATCAGGTATTTGCAGTGCTGGATCGTCTTTTGTTAGATGATTATGAGATGGAAGAGCGGATGAATCTTTCGGGTTTTGTTTACAAAGTAGGAAGTGATACACCAATCATTGAGGATGTTGCATTGAATGATATTGTCGTATCCCGTGCAGGTTTTTCAAGAATTATTGGACTTAAAATATATGTTAACGGTAAAGTGATGGATATCTATGAAGCAGACGGTGTGATTGTCAGTACACCAACTGGTTCTACAGGATATAATTTATCTGCTGGTGGTCCTATTGTTTGTCCCAAAACCAATATTATGATTGTGACTCCGATTTCACCACATTCACTGACGTCGAAAAGCATTGTCTTTTCTAGCGGAGACGAGATTGTAGTCGAGGTATTAAAGATGCGCAAGGCACAGGAAGAAGAAGCAATTGTAACCTTTGATGGACAACCGGGATTACAATTGTCGCCTGGGGACAGAGTAGTGATTCGCAAGTCGGATAATGTTACTCGGATGATTAAGTTATTTGATGTAAGCTTTTATGAGGTTTTGCGCGAGAAGATAACCAATCGTTTGTAATCTTTGCTATTTCTCGTTTATAAATTGACTATTATTGGATGGTTTTAGAAAGGAATATCCGATTACCATATTGTTTGTTGGATGAAATGAGTGACTATGAAAGAAAAAAGACAGAATAAGATAAAAGAAATTATAGAATTAAAGAATATCGAGACACAGGATGAATTGTTGGCAGAGCTTACAAAGGCTGGTTTTTCAACTACCCAGGCAACTATATCAAGAGATATTCGTGAAATGAAACTGACAAAGATTTCAGATGGTTCTGGAAAACAGAAGTATGCGATTATTCAAAACGCAGATACGGATGTGATGCAGAAATATCACAGAGTATTGAGCGCAGGTGTTTTGAATATGGATTATGCTGAAAATATGATTGTAATTCGTACAGTGTCCGGAATGGCAATGGCGGTTGCTGCGGCATTGGACAATATGGATATACAAGGCTTTATGGGATGTATTGCAGGAGATGATACCATTTTCTGCGTGGCGCGCAGTAGTGCATTTTGTAAAGAGATTATTGCTGAGATTAGAAAAATAGCATCTGACGATTTGTTGGAGGGATAATATGCTATTAAATTTACATATTAAGAATATGGCGTTGATTGATGAAATCGACATTAATTTTGAGGATAATTTGAATATTTTGACTGGTGAGACAGGTGCAGGTAAATCCATTGTAATTGACTCTATTATGCTAGCTCTTGGTGGTAAAACTCCGAAGGATTTTGTTCGTAAGGATGCAGAATATGGATTGGTTGAGTTGTTGTTTTCCATTGAAGATGAGGAAGTAATTAAGCGCCTATCGGAGCTAGAAGTAATGGATCTTGCAGATGGAGAATTAATTTTATCACGTAAGGTGATTGGAAACAGAAGTGTAAGCAAGGTCAATGGAGAGACTGTGACACTTTCAAAGGTGCGAGAGATTGCAGCGTTATTGCTTGATTTGCACGCACAGCATGAGCATCAGTCATTACTGATTCCGGGAAATCATATTAAGCTATTGGACCGCTATGGTCATGAGACGTTAGATGTATTAAAAGAAGAGGTTTCAAAGCTTTATAAGGATTATATAAAAATAAAAAATGAGCTTTCGGCAAATACTATGAACGAAGAAGAAAAACGACGTCAGATGGATTTGATGGAGTTTGAAC
>JAGAQX010000156.1 GCA_017622535.1 Lachnospiraceae bacterium
ACGCAATGTTAAAGATTCAACACTACGACATATCAATTACAAATCTTCGAGCATTGTATGCAGACAGGGACATTCGAATCCAACTAATTTTCCTATTGGGTATTGTGGGGATTTCTGTATTAGTGGCAGCAATTAACAGCTTAAGCTCCAATGCCATTTCCAGGGAAGGAAAGCATTTTTCCTTCATGAAATACATTCCTGTATCCTATTGGACACAGTGGAACGCAAAGGCCTTAATTGGAATTATCTTTCCTGCCGCAGGCGTACTGGTATTTTTTATACCGGTTTGTATTATTTTACAAATACCAGCCCTGCACATTTTGTTATTTACACTGTTATCACTGATGTCTATCACCTTTGTGTCTTACATGGGAATCTACATTGATTCCATTCAACCAAAGCTAATTTGGGATGATGAAATGAGTGCTTTGCGTGAGAATTATAACACCTTTTTCTCCATGACCATTTCCATTGCCTTTACCGCAATTGTTTGTGTTGGTGGTTTCTTCTTATTCTGCAACACAGAAATATCTTTAGCAGTAACCGCATTGATATTAGTGATTATTCTAGCAATTGCGAATCTAATTGTACTATTTGCCACAAGAAAATCTGGTGTTCGCAATATACAAGAACAGGAAGAGACTTAAGTCTCTTCCTGTTTTTATTATAGCTATTCTATTATCTCTTATATCAATCAAATCCTATATTACCAATCAAACACAAGTGTTCCAGCTTATATTTTTACAACTCTGTAATACAAATCTTCTCTAGTAATTGTTCTGGTCGATAAGAGAGCTTTGCTTTTCGAAGACCTTCTTCACCCAAGTCCTCTTCCCGATTCACATAAGTATACTGCTCTAGTTCATTGCGAACAAACTCCCTATTAATCATCGGATAAGCGCCCTGAACATCATAAAAGGCTTTTTCAAAATGAACCACAAAGGTATCTGCTGTCAAAGCCTCACCTAAGGTAATGGCAACTATTTTTCCACCAGCTCGTAAAGCTCCACCTTGCATTCCAAGTTCGTCTCTATGGCGAATGGCATACACCACAAGCTTCGATTCATCAATTTTGTCATGCTCCCAATTATCTTCCTCATCCGCACAATTTTCCAAGCACCATTGCATCGCCATCTTAGCACACTCATCTTCGTTACCAGCATGAATGGATTCATACTTCCAATCTGGATAATTCTCTTCGAATCGATTAATATGGTTACGCTTACCATGAAGCTTCTTCCCTGACAACGTAGCTAGCTTCTCTCTCAAATAAATATAGTCACTATCCTGACGACGACTAGACATCTGATATACTCCCGGATACCACTCGTCAATCATTGCAAACTCTTCCTGAGACATACAGTGCATGCGTAGTGCTTGTCCTTCCTCTTTTGCCAAAGAAACAATTTGTTGAAATAGTTCCTTTGGGTTCGAAGAATCCTGCAAATTACAGGAATAAGAATATTCATCCCCCATCCAAAGAGAACGATAAATAATCTCCTGATTCCAAAACGCAATCTCTGTACGATAATGTCTAGCCCACAACACAGTATTGGCTGGCGACATTTCGCAGTTGCGTTTGTGATTATTCTTTAATGCATTTTTTATTTCATTTATATCCTTGATTGTTGGTACGTAAAAATCCATCTTAACCTCAATTTATTCTCATTCCATTATTCATTAAAATCCTATCACACTCAAAAAGGGATGTAAAGAACACCCCTTTATTGCAAATATTATATGCTTATTTTTGATAATCATACAAACATATTATTCCGGACTTTCTAACAGAACATCCACATCATTATAACCATAATCTGTTAAGGCTTTACGTATTTTGTTCTGTGTGTCTTCATCTGAATGAATGTACACCAAATCATACAATTCATCAACATATCTAAGCCACTTGCTATAGACCTGATTACGAATTTCCGAAGTAGCTGTCATTTCTCTTGCTTTACGTGCTTCCTCTACCGACTTCTCTTCCTTTACAATGATTGGCTCATTCTTCTCATCTTCCTGCTTCTTTTCCGCTTCCACAGCAGCTAAAACACTTTCCACACCTTCCGACAAGGTACCATGGATATCGGTAATACCTGGGTCATCTTCTTTCAACTCTTTTGCAGCAGTTACAACGTCTGGTGTACTTTTAGCAAAAAATCCTCCGCCCATCATGCCTTCAATCTGTATAATGTCATCCATCCCCGGAGCATTCTCCTCAAATGACTGGGTTTCTACTCCCTCTTCCTTTTCTAAATCCTCTAAAAAAGAAAGATCCTGATCCTGTAAATGGTCCTTGCCAAATGCCACCTTTGCTAACTCATCGGTACGAACAATACCACAGTCATACATTTCAAGTAAAAGACCTTTGACACCTTCCTCTACACTATCAAAATAATTATAGTACTTTTCAGCATCTCCTTCTTCGGTGGCTGTATTAACTTCACGTCGGTTATACCAATAGTTCTTTGTCTCATCTACTGGCTCATTCTTGGCCTCATTACCTTTTGCGCGAAGCTCTTGAATGCGCTTTACCTTCTTCTGTCTCTTATTATAAAAGTACAGCTTCAAAGACCAAACTACCATATATATAAATAATATTACTAATACTCCAATTACGATATATGTTTTCATGCAAATCATCCTTTATCATTTAATTGTTGGATCGGTTGGATCCCAAGTATGTCCTGCCTTCAGCTTTTGAGCCTTTGGTTTATCAAATGGTCCTGGATCCTTAGCGTTATTATAAATATTAACCTTTGTGCCAACTGCACAATTATCATAAATCCACTTGGCATCACCTGCTGTCAAACGGATACAGCCGTGACTCGCCATTGTACCGAGCTTATTATAACCTCTTACATCTAAAGAACGGTTGTTGTAAGGTGAATTGTACGGTACAGAATGGAACAAAATAGTTGGTGTTAAGTGCTCACACCACTGTCCCCAGCAAGGTCCCATCAATTCATGCCAACGCAGTTTGTCTCGAATCTTCACCGTTCCTACCGGTGTTGCACCTCCTGTGGAACAGATAAAGGATACAACTGGAATCGTATAACCCTTATTTCCGTCCTTTGCATATACTGTCACACAGCATGCAGTACGATTCACTCTAATATAATAACTCTGTTTCTGCTTCTTTGTTAGCTTCTTGCGAACATCCTGGGACAGCTGTCCGTTTTTCTTAAAATAATATTTGTACTTTCCTACATAATTCCATCCCGTCTTAGCTGCAAAGGTTTCCTTATCAAAATAATATCTCTGATTATTCTGATTTCTTTTCCAGCCAGATTTTAAATAATGATCTGCAGAAAAGCAATAATATTTACCCTCTACTTTACGAATCCCTGTCTTTTCATATCTGACACCTGATTTCTTAAGGAAATAATAGTAGTTCTTTCCAATCTTCACAACACCAGTTTTCAATGAATTATCTTTATTAATATAATAATATTGATCATTAATTTTGCGAAGTCCCTTGCTCTTATATAGAGTTCCGTCCTTCTTAAAATAATATAGCTTTCCCTCTATCTTGTGAACACCTTTGACCTTCTTGTTATCCACATAATAACAGGCCTTATCCTTCGACCAGCCATTTTTAACTGAATTCTGTACTGTATCCTCCTCCGTAGTCTCCGTCGAAGAATCTGTTGTTACTTCCGTTTGTGTCTCGTCATCAAAATAACTGTCTTGTACTGTTTCAGAGCTAGTTTCCGTAGCAAAAGAAACAAAACTAAAACCCATCACCATTATCCATATTAACAAACCATGTCGTAACAAACCTTCCAGTGTCTTTCCAACTCGCATCTCAATCTCCATTCCATAAACCGTTTCCGATTTACAATTATTCTATACTGATTTTTTATTTTTTAATCTTTACTTTCTTAACGGAACTGTAAGAACCATAATAGGTCTTGCCATTCATCTTGCGATATGCACGTACCTTCACATAATAGGTTTTACCCTTCTTCAACTTCTTAATTGTATAAGAAGTCTTTGTCGTTTTCACAGTTTTCGCCTTTTTAAACTTCTTACTAGTACTATACTTTATCTGATAACCTGTAGCATTACTTACTTTCTTAACGGTTACCTTGACCTTCTTAGACTTCACATTCTTCAAGGTAATGGACGAAACCTTCGCTGGCTTGTAGGATGTTGTCTTCTTGCCACTTCTTGTATTGTACTGTCCAAGCACCCATTTACCAGTAGCTGACAAATCTGACTTCGACCATCCACTTGTCTTAGAGGTTCCTGCCTTCAGAAGGGAAGCAGTCTCAGCCTTATTACTCAAGCTCCATGCAAAATAACTAATCTTATTCTCATCTAACAAATCTAACCATTTCTTTGCCTCTGACGTATTCATAGAACCAGCTCCGCTAGCTTCTGAAACACCAAATTCTGTTACCATAACTGGCAAACCGTTATTCAAAGCTGTCTTTAACTTTTGACGATAAGAGTCCTGGTGAGTGGCTGAATAAAAATGCAAGGTGTACATGATATTGTCGTATTTCAATGGTGACTGGGACGCAACATCTACATCCTGCGACCAAGTTGGTGTTCCAACAATAATCACCGCATCACTGTCATTTGCCCGAATAATTGGAATAATGGTATTGGCATAAGATTTGATATCACTCCAGCTAGTTCCACCATTCGGTTCATTACAAATCTCATAAATCACATTATCATAGCCTGCATATTTCTTAGACATTTCCTTAAAGAACTTCTTCGCTTCGCTCTGATACTTCTTAGGAGTTTTATCATTCAATATATGCCAATCAATGATTACATACATTCCCAAATCCGTTGCCGCCTGTACACCAGTGTCAATTCTCTGCTTCAAAGTAGCCTGAACCGTCGCTTGCGACTCACCTGCACTACCCTTATCACAATATCCATAATACTCTGTTGTATACATCGCCAGACGAATTGCATTTACACTATAATCATCTCGTAAGGTCTGAAATGCTGCTTTCGAAATATAAGGATATCCAACATCCCAATTAATTCCATGGGTACTGACACCTCGAAGCTGAACCTCTTGTCCCGTCTTTTGACTGACAAGCTTCGTTCCCTCCACCTTCAATGCACCATTTGTCTCAACTGCAGTAGAAGCCTGTGTCTCCGTGCTACTAAATGCAACCGCTATACAAAAACAAATAACAAATAAAATTTTTTTACCAAATATGCTCCACTGTTTCATAAGCTTATCCCCCTCATATAGTATTTATACTTTTTCATAACATTATCACCTAATATAATAGACAGTAAACATCAGAAAGGTTATCCATATAACAAATTCCATAATTATATTAACACAAAGAGAATGGCAACTACATCCATAGCTGTCATTCTCCTATTGTTCTTATTCATTAATTATCTGAATTCGTCTGTGTCTTCTCTTCTGTTGTATGTTTTTCAGAAAACTCATTATATACACCGGTCTCATTAATAATCGCATCATTAATTCGCTGTACCTCTTGGGAAGGGGTATAATCTTTATCTTCTGGATATAAGAACTCATGTAAGTACTCTACATTATGAATCAAATCTGCCGCAACTACTACACTACCCTTAGAACCCAACGTTGGTGTCTTGTTTGCAGATGGGAAACCGATACTGTCACCCATTTCATAATCCAACAAGCCAGATGCCAAAGAAAGAACCTGTGTCTTAGTAATATTGGTTGCTACCATTGGAAACACCTTATCAACCAAATTATTCAAGGTAGATAAGTCTGATTCCTTTGCCTTATCAATCATAGCTGAAATAACCTTACGCTGTCTCTGTGTTCTCTCAAAATCACCGTTACCAACCTTACGAATTCTAGCATACGCAGTGGCCTGTGTACCATTCAGGGTCTGTTTTCCAGCAGACCAAACGCCTTCTGAGTAATTACCAGTTACCTGAACCTGTTCTTCGATGTTCTTATTCAAGTTTGTAATCTCATTACTTTTAACATTGATGGTAACACCACCTAATGCATCAATTGCTGCTGTCAATGCTTCAAAATCCACTGCTACATAATCTTTGATATTCAAATCTAGATTACGATTCAATGTCTCAACAGAACAAGTTGGTCCACCTAATAAATATGCATGGGTAAACTTCTGTGTTGTTGATGTGTTAGCAGCAATCTCCATAAAACAATCTCTGTAAACAGAGGCCATACGTACTTCTTTGGTATCATTATTAATACTAACAATAATGACCGCGTCACTATGCGCAACACCTGAGCTTGTCAGGTTTGCGTTCTTCTCTCTTGTATCCAAACCAAACAATGCGATTGTTGTATAGGTAGTCTCCATTGTCTCTGTAACTGCATCACTGACATCAATTTCTTCCTTTGGCGTTGTATCTGTCACCATCAAATCCATCTTACTACTAAAAAGATAAAATGCATAACCAACAACCAATCCAATAAACAACAAAATCTCGAGCAAAAGGATTAATCCTAGTCGTTTGTTTACACTTTTCTTATTCTTACGCGTCCTACTCATGAAACTTACTCCTCCTAAATGTTACTATTCCGTAACTTTCCAGTACCTCTCCCACAATGAACTGTATCCTCAAAACTATTCAACCGTAACTGACTTTGCAAGATTACGTGGCTTATCTACATCTAAGCCCTTTGCAACAGATACATAATAACCAAATAGCTGCAACGGAATTACTGCAAGGGATGGTGCAAAACAAGGATGTGTTTTAGGTACATATACAGTGAAGTCTGCCGTCTCCTCCATTACACAATTACCCTTATTGGTTAAAGTAAAGATATAAGCTCCACGCGTCTTAACCTCTACAATATTACTAATCATCTTCTCATATAAATCTGGCTGTGTTACAACTGCAACAACCAACACGTCATCTTCGATTAAGGAAATGGTTCCGTGCTTCAACTCACCTGCTGCATAAGCCTCTGAATGAATGTAAGAAATCTCCTTCAGCTTCAATGAACCTTCTAACGATGTTGCGTAATCCACGCCTCTTCCTAAGAAGAACACATCCTTCGCATTAGCATACTTACTTGCAAACCACTGAATTCTTTCCTTATCACCAAGAATCTCCTGAAGCTTATCTGGTAAGCTTTGAAGCTCTGTCAATAACTCCTTATATTCTTCACCATTAATAGCACCTCTTACTTCTCCAAAGAGAATTGCCAATAAATAAAGTGCTGCTAACTGTGTGCTGTAAGCCTTTGTTGTTGCAACTGAAATCTCTGGACCTGCCCATGTGTATAACACATTGTCCGCCTCTCTCGCAATCGTAGAACCAACCACATTGACAACGCCTAACACCTTAACTCCCAACTCCTGTGCCTTACGAAGTGCAGCTAAGGAATCGGCCGTTTCTCCAGACTGACTGATAATAATCACCATCGAATCCTTCTCTAAAATTGGATTACGATAGCG
>JAGAQX010000157.1 GCA_017622535.1 Lachnospiraceae bacterium
GAATGTACACGAATCTGTGTATCACTGATTCGGTTGTACGCTGTAATTGGCGCACCCATTCTCTCTGGACCATACTCTGGGAAACCCTGTACATATTTTCCTGTCATAAATGCTGCATCTGCCAACATTAAAGCTGCAGATTTTGCACCCTGGCCACCACGACCATGCCATCTGATTTCTACTGTGTTTTTCACGATATACACTCCTTAAATTCGCATATTGGATTACTCCGTTTATGCATTTTTTATACTTTGTATTCGCCAATGGTTTTATTTAAAACTTTTATCATTGGTTATAAACACCGAATTGTTATTTCGATAAAAATAAAATAAGTCCACAGCGCACTATCGGTTATTATATGTGCTGTAGACCTATTTGTAAAGTGAAAATATGAAATGATTTCATTCTTTGATTGAAATAAATTAATCTAACTAATCATCAAGCTTAATTCCTGCTAACAATGCACCAAAGGGATTATTAGGAACCTCTTCACATTCATAGTCAAAGGTTTCAATCTCATCTGTCACAATATCAGAAGTGTTGGTTTCCACGTCACGGATACTTAAGCTAATCTTACCATCCTTCACTTCTAATACCTTAACCTTGACCTTCTGTCCTACCTTCAACACCTCAGAAGGCTTACTAATTCGTTTCATGCAAATCTTAGAAATATGAACCAATCCCGTCAAACCATTATCCATAACAACAAATGCGCCATATGGCATAAGAGACTCCACGGTTCCTTCAAAAACGGACCCCGGTACAATCATTGCCATCTTGGCTCTATCATTCTCAGCTTCTCTCTCCTTTAGCACTACCTTTGCAGAAAGTACCAATTTCTTCGCATTCTCATCTACTGTAATGACTTTTACATCCAAATTCTTACCAACATATTCCTCTGTATTCTCCACAAAAGTCAATGCCAACTGCGATGCTGGAATAAATGCACGAATACCCTCCACATAACCAATCACACCGCCATTCACAGATTCCTTCACCCGAACAGTAACTATCGTTTCCTCTTCTTGCATGTGTCTCAACTGCTCCCATGCAGTGATTTCATTTGCTTCTTTCAAGGATAACTCCACATTGCCCTTTCCATCGTCTGTCTGAAGCACAATTGCTTCTACATCATCACCAATTTTCAAATCTCGCATAGCTGAAAAATCTGGATCATCCGAAAGCTCTGTCAAAGGAATTACTCCAGGCGCATAGTAACCCAAATCAAGGGTTACCACCTCATCATTGATATCTACAATCATTCCTTTCACACGCTCTCCTGCTTTTATCACACGAAATGAGTTTGTAAGCTCTTTTTCAAAATCTGCCATTGTTTCCATATACAAAATCTCCTTTTTATAACTTTAACTTCAATCCACCTGTATAGGCTTTCGGTTTCTCTTCCTCTGTATAATCTGACGAACCATCTGCCATATTAGTAGTATCTACTTCAGAGGCCGCATCTTCCGTGGTCCAAGATGGTGCCCAAAAATCTCGAATCGGTTCATCCACTTCTTTTTCACTTAGCGCATTCTTGTCTATCAAGTTTAACGCCTCGATTAAATCAATAATAACCTGGATATCACCTTCCAGCTTCTTCTTCTCATCTGGATAACTGATTGGAAACTTCCCTGCATCAAAAGCTTTATTATCACACTCCATTGTAAAATACAACTTACTACCTTTAAAATGGAAACTGATATTGTGTAATGCATGGTTACCTATTTTACAATATCGTTCATATATCTGCATCAAACGATCCATCATCGGTGGTGTCAACACATAAAAAGCATCATGGGCATCTTCTGAGTATACAGAAAAGGCATTATTAAACTGAACACTTTCCATTTCAACACGATTTTGCTCTGAACCACGTATGCGATGATCACCTGTATTCACATCCACCACTAATTTGTTAAAGACCTTAACGGATTGAATACTATATACAGGAAGATCAAAGATAAACATGCGACCATAAAAATACGTTTCTGTACTATCATGCTCTCTTTTAGGATAATACGTCCATGAATGCACATCTGCTTGTTCGAAATGAACTCCTTTGTAATCGCCCATCAAATGATCTTCTGATTCAAAGCTTTCTCCTAAGTCATGCAGTTCAAACTCACGCACCTTATGCTGCGTGAAGCCAAAGGTTCCCATATAGCGAGCATTGTCAAAAAATTCATTAAACATACCATTTAAAAACGTATCTTTGTACAGAGTCTTCAATTCTTTTTCAGCCTCTTTTGCCTTTGGAATAACCGATAATATCAAATATACTGTTCCTAGAACAATGTATAGTATAAAAATCACCGGAGCAGCTGACTCTGGTGCAATCAACGCACTGCCTATCACTCCTAATAAGCCTCCCCCCCATGTAATTCCTAGCACCGGAAACACTCGTGTACTTTCTTTATGTAATTTGTTCATTTTCGTTATTGCATCATGTAAATTCACAATCCACCCCCTGTATCTCTTATTTCTCTATAAAAGCAAAGCATTCAATTAATTCCATAATTATTCCAATATCCTTTTCCAACTTCGCTTTTTCATCTGGATAACAGATTGGAAATTGGCTGGGCTCAAAAGCACTATTTCCGGTCTCTACTGCAAAGTAAAATTTGTTATCCCTTAAATGAAAACTCATATCTCGATATTGGTTCTTTTCATCTCTACCATATTTTTTCCAAATTGCCATCATGCGCTCCATCACCTCTGGAGTTAATATGTAAAACGCATCATGTCCTGTTCTGGCATAGACCTTAAACACATCATTAAACTCCATACTTTCCATGTTAACTCGATGCTCTTCGTCAAATCCAAGACGATAATCTCCTTTTCCAGAAGTTCTTGGTCTACTAATTACACGAACAGAACTACTATAATCGCTTTTTGTATCAAACATAATAATTCTTCCATTAAAATATTCAATATCTCTATTTTCCTCTTCTGTTTCTACATGTTTCCATATATGTACATCTGCTTGTTTAAACGAAACACCCTTGTATTCACCCGATAACAAGTCCTCAGATTCCAATTGATTTCCCAACTTATACAAGCTGGTCTGCATAACCTCCATCTCTGTCAAGCCAACCCAATATTCATATTTCGCATTATCAAAATGCTCATTTAACATACTTGGCAAAAATGTGTCCTTGTATTCTGTTCGTGTTGCATTCATTGCCCGTTTTGCTTCTGGGTTCAAAAAAATAATACATATCAACCAAAAGATAGTTGCCACCAAAAAATGAAAGGTAAATAACAATGGAATCGCAATCATACCAATTACAACCCATGCAATACCTATCCCAAAACAAATTTGCGACATCAAATTATATCGTCTGCTTTTCTCATAAAAGCTATTCATCTTATTAATTGCTTCGTAAATCATC
>JAGAQX010000158.1 GCA_017622535.1 Lachnospiraceae bacterium
GACACATTACGTGTGTGCCACGTAAATCTAAATCTGCCATTTCCTGCATTTTTACCTTTTGTAAGTTCTTATATATTTGTGTAATAGTTGTTGTAAATTGTTCAAATCGTTCAATCATTTTTGTGTCCTCATGAAGTAAATAATGAAATGTTGACTTATCAACAAGATAAACATACCAAAAGATATATAGATTGTCAACTGCAATTGGTTTTTTCTTGTAAAATATATGTGTTTGAGATACAATATAACTATGTGAGATACAAGCATTATAAGCAGATTTTGGGGTGCTTATATAGATGTTGGACTTGAATGGGAGGTACTGATTATGGAATCAACTGGAATGAAAATGTACGGAAGTAGTGAAATGTTATCATGGGTAGGTTGTTTTGCGGATATGATGGAGGTTAGCCCGGAGAAGATTAAGATGCTTAATATCTGTGGAAAGAAGAAGAACGTACTTCCAACTATTGAGACGCACAAGCGCGTGATGATATTTGCTGATGAAAGTCATGCTGATTTATTCTATGAATTGTGGGAAGGTGGATACGGCGATTATGATATGTGGATTGGCAGAGGCTTGTGTGGTGAAGAAGAGGTTACTACAAGTAAAGTAAAAGAATATATGGATAAGAAAATTGAGGAGCCAATTGTAATCTTTATCATCAATGAAAACACAAGAGAAGCATCTAGATATGGCATCCGTAATGAGTTCTTTTCAAGAGGATCTGTTAATTATGTTGGACATGAGATTCGCGCCGTTATTATGAATATGCTATCTTGTGATGTAGGTGATACAATATGTATTGTAAGCGGTGAGAGTATTGCAATTGAAGCTGCTATTACAGCAAGTGAAGGTACAATTATTGCCGTTGAACCAGATGCTAGAGATATGCGTTCTATGCAGGATAATGTTAGCAAGTTTGGTGTTCATAATATTGAGATCATTCCTAATGTGACAGAGGAAGATATGGCGAAGGTTCCGACCCCTCGTTTGGCATTTATTGTAGCATCTAAGCGCTTAGAGGATGAGGTGAAGGTGTTGCTTAAGGTAAATCCAAAGATGCAATTTATTATTTACACCTTGGAGCTTGATATGGTTGTGAGTATTAAAAATATTTTTGAGAAATATAATATTGAGACAACGGAGACTTTGCAGATATCTGTGTCTAAGAGTGATAAGAGAAGCGTGATGGTTGCACAGCCTTCACCATGGATGATTAGTGGTGTGGCTTGTGAGTGATGCGTAAGTACTGGCGAAGCCGATGCAGAGTGTTTGTGGACGGAATTGTTATAGTGAGTGTTTAGAGGAGCGTTTATTTATGAAAAAAATATTAGCGATTATGTTGTTAGTTGTGACAATGTGTTCAGTCACTGGTTGTAATGAAGACAAGGAGAGAATTGATAAAGCTGCAACGCAAGCGCTGGAAGCGCAAGATGAAGCAAGAGAAGTTGTGAATGAGATGAATGAGGATACCATGAATCTTGAAAATCAAGCACAAGAATTGGAAGCCGAATAAAAAGAATAAGAATAGTTATACTACAAGTATAAAGGATGTCATCTATGGATGACATCCTTTCTTTTATTTAATTGTGAGGTGAAAACATGAAAGATGGATTGCAGATGGGTAAACAAAGTTTATCCTTTGAAAAGCCGGTGTACATTATGTCATCTGCATGTATTGCTGGACCGAAGGAAGGAGAAGGGCCGTTAAAGGATTATTTTGATGAAGTGGTAGAGGATGCGACCCTTGGGAAGGATTCCTGGGAAGAAGGAGAAAGCGAATTAATGAAGCAGACAATTGCATTAGCGATTCGAAAAGCGAAAATCAAGACGGAGGATGTGCGGTATTTGTTCGCAGGAGATTTACTGGGGCAGTTAATTGCAACAACTTTCGGTGTAATTAACTTTCAAATTCCCTTATTTGGATTGTATGGTGCATGTTCAACGATGGGTGAAGGTTTATCTTTAGGTGCGATGACCATTCATGGGGGATATGCGGATTATGTTGTAGCAGCAGCTTCTAGTCATTTTGGTAGCGCAGAAAAACAGTTCCGTTTTCCGTTGGAATACGGAAATCAGAGACCGATGTCATCAACATGGACGGTTACCGGAAGTGGTGCATTTGTACTTTCAAAAGATGAGGGTGATATAATGATTACAGGAATCACAACAGGTAAAGTGGTGGATTATGGTGTCAAAGATTCTGCGAATATGGGTGCTTGTATGGCTCCGGCTGCAGCGGACGTTATCTATCAGCATTTAAAGGATTTTGAACGAAAACCAGAGGATTATGACAAAATTGTGACTGGTGATTTGGGATGTGTTGGACAGGAGATTCTTTTGAAACTTTTGAAGGATCAGGGATATGATATCACAAATGTACACATGGATTGTGGGATGGAGATATATGATGATCCGGAACAGGATACACATGCAGGAGGTTCGGGTTGTGGTTGTTCGGCAGTGACATTAGCAGGAAAACTAATGCATGATTTTAAATCTGGAAAGCTGAAACGAATACTGTTTGTACCGACCGGTGCATTGATGTCTACAGTCAGCTATAATGAAGGACAGTCAGTACCAGGAATCGCACATGCAGTGGTGATTGAAACAAAGCAATAGTAGAAAGGACAGTGGTTATGGAGTTTTTTAAGGCGTTTGTTGTTGGGGGATTGATTTGTGTTGTGGCACAAATATTGATGGAAAAGACAAAGCTGATGCCGGGGCGCATTATGGTGATTTTAGTTTGTACAGGTGCGATATTAGGTGCGTTGCAAATATATGAACCGTTCTTAGAGTTTGCTGGGAGTGGTGCTTCTGTTCCTTTGACTGGGTTTGGTTATAATTTATGGAAAGGAATTAAGGAAGCGATAGATACGGATGGTTTTATAGGGTTGTTTCGAGGTGGCTTCAAAATGGCGGCAGTTGGAACATCTGCTGCATTGATTTTTGCTTATATTGCATCTCTTATATTTCAACCGAAAATGGTAAAATAATAAATAAGAGCACTACTCGCATTGATATGTGAGGTAGTGCTCATTTTAGTTTTACAGAAACTATTAAA
>JAGAQX010000159.1 GCA_017622535.1 Lachnospiraceae bacterium
GAAGACGTACGTGTCATAATAGATAGGAGCAACAATATGGGATTTTTGAGTGCAGTAAAGGATATCTTTACTAAAACGGAGATTACCGAAGAGACATTTGAATATGAGAGTATTGATAGCTTCTTGTCTAGACGGGAGCAACAGGAGGAAGAGGGTCCTTCGGAGGATATCATTTATAAGTGCGATCAGATTGTGGACGCAACTTATCAAATGGAAGATTTACGCGTAGAGTATGAGATGGTGACCTCTTACTTTACAGATATCCAGACCATAGAGGAGTTGCCACAAGATGTACGACAAGAGATCATCAATATAGCGAAGAAGATTGCTTTTTTAGAAAATGAGACTACACAGTTTTTGCATTCAGATGACCGTATCAGCGATGAGAATTTCCGAATGATACAAGGTGTTGAGAAGGAATTGACCCAGGTCTTTGGTCAGTTGAAGGATCTAGAAGACATGGATATGAAGATTAAGCGTGATATGAAGCATCTAGAAGCAGAGAAAAATTCTCAGGAATATATACAGGCTTCTATTGAAGAACGACAGAGTAAGTTACGTATGTTTTTGATAATTTTTGGAACATCGGCGGCTTTGATTGTACTGACGTTGGCTGTGGTTGGTTTGTTGACAGAGAGTAGCTTATTGATTCCGATTTTGTTGATTATATTGGTGGTATTGGCAATGGCTGCGTTGACGGTGGTTACATATCGGAATTTATCTTTTGAATTCAAGATGTCTGAGGCAAGAGAAAATCGTGCCATTAACCTGATGAATAAAGTAAAGATAAAGTATATTAACAATACTTCAACCTTGGAATATTTGTATAGCAAGTATAATATTAAGAGTTTGCGTGAGATGGAATATCTCTATGAACAATATTTAATTATGGTGGATGAGGTGCGAAAGTACCAGCGTACCACTGGTGATTTGAGAGAATTGTCAGAGTCTTTGACAAAGCTGTTATTCCAATATGGGGTGAAGGATCCAGATATATGGGCAAAACAGTCTGCGGCACTTATCGACAACCGCGAGATGGTAGAGGTGAAGCATTCGCTCAATGTGAGAAGACAGAAGCTTCGTGAACAGATGGCTTATAACGAAGAATTGAGATTAGCGGGCTTGAAGGATATTCGGGAGATGCTAAAAGAGAACCCAGAGCTTCGCGAACAGGTGAAGAGGGAGTTAGAGATTTATCATATTAATTTACAGTAACGTACATAAGTGACAAGGTTACATGTCGGAATGAACTGAACCTTGTCATTTCTGTTCAGAAAAATAATGTAAGGTTAATTGAAAAGGGAGAAATTTTCTTTGGCCTCACTGATGAAATTGTATGACTTGGATAATGTATAAATAGATAAATGGAGATGATAGATATGAGTGTAGGATTAGTATTAGAAGGTGGAGCAATGCGCGGTATGTACACTGCTGGAGTGTTAGACATATTTATGGATCATGATATTCCAATAGATGGAATTATAGGTGTATCAGCAGGAGTATTGTTTGGAGTGAATTATCCATCAAGGCAACGTGGAAGAGTGATACGCTATAATAAGCGTTTTGCCAAAGATCCGAGATATATGGGTTGGAAATCGTTTTTAACCACAGGTAATATTATTAATAAGGATTTTGCATATTATACAGTTCCACAAAAGCTGGATGTCTTTGACCAAGAGATGTTTGAAAAGTCTGGCGTGGATTTCTATGCGACATTAACAAATGTTGAAACTGGAAAACCAGAGTATGTAAAACTAAATAATTTGTTTGATGAGATGGAGGTTTTGCGAGCAACATCCGCGATGCCATTAGTTTCAAAAATAGTTGAAGTTGACGGAAAGAAATATTTGGATGGTGGAGTGTCAGATAGTGTTCCGGTAAATAAGATTCGGGAAATGGGATATGATAAGGTGATTGTGGTGCTGACGAGACCTTTAGATTATCGTAAAAAGCCTTCAAATCCTGCATTATATAAGATGGTATACGGTAAATATCCACAGTTTGTTGAGACGGCAACCAATCGTTATAAGGATTATAATGATACCGTAGAACACATAATTGATTTGGAAAACAAGAAAGAGATTTTTGTGATTCGTCCATCAAAAACCATTGATATTAAACGGATTGAAAGAGATGAAAATAAGCTTCAGGAAATGTATGATTTGGGAGTTTCTGATTGCATATCAAGAATGGATGCGTTGAAGGAGTATTTGGATATTTAAAGTATAGACGATGATGTGATGAAAGGGAAACAATTATGAAAGCAATACATGCAGTCGTATTCGATATGGATGGCGTCATTTTTGATTCGGAAAAATTAGTGGTTGAATGCTGGAAGGAAACGGCAGACAAGTATGGAATTGAGGGTGTGGCAGAGATTTGCAAGGAGTGTTTGGGACTGAACCGTACAGCGGCAAAGGAAAGATTTTTGGAACGATATGGGCAGGAATTTCCTTATGATATCTATAAGCAGGAAATGTCGGATTTGTATCACAAGCGTGCTAGAGAAGGTGCACTGGTGATGAAACCTGGTGTTGTGGAATTGTTGCAGTTCTTGAAGGGACGTGATATTAAAATAGCACTTGCTTCTTCTACTAGAGAACAGGTCGTGACGTGGGAGCTTAGCTATGCAGGAATTATAGATTATTTTGATGTGTTAGTATGTGGTGATATGGTAAGTAGAAGTAAGCCAGAACCTGATATTTACTTGAAGGCGTGTGAATTGTTGAATGTACATCCAAAGAATGCTTTTGCTATTGAAGATTC
>JAGAQX010000017.1 GCA_017622535.1 Lachnospiraceae bacterium
AGAATTAAACCTGCTATTAGATAAACTTAGCTGTGTTAATCTTCACGCCAGGACCCATTGTAGATGAAAGTGTAACACTCTTCATATACTGACCCTTAGCAGCAGCTGGCTTAACCTTGATAATTTCATCTATTAACGCTTGGAAGTTGTCTGCTAACTGTTCCTCTGAGAAAGAAACCTTTCCAACTGGCACGTGTACGATGTTGTTCTTGTCAAGTCTGTATTCAATCTTACCTGCTTTGATATCAGCAACAGCCTTAGTTACGTCTGGAGTTACAGTACCAGCCTTTGGGTTTGGCATTAAGCCCTTTGGTCCAAGTACACGACCTAAACGACCAACAACACCCATCATATCTGGAGTTGCAACTACAACGTCGAAGTCTAACCATCCATCGTTCTGGATCTTTGGAATTAACTCCTCGCCACCAACATGATCTGCACCTGCAGCTAAAGCTTCATCCACTTTATCTCCCTTAGCGAAAACTAAAACCTTAACAGTCTTACCAGTTCCGTGTGGAAGAACTACAGCACCACGAATCTGCTGGTCAGCATGACGTCCGTCAAGACCCATTCTTAAATGTGCTTCTACTGTCTCATCAAACTTAGCAGTTGATGTCTTCTTAACTAATGCAACTGCTTCTGGAATATCATAAACCTGTGTCTTGTCTACAAGCTTTGCAGCTTCAACATATCTTTTACCTTTTTTCATTTCTTAAAACCTCCTGTGGTATTATCGGGAGCGACCCTCCCACCAAATTAACTTTATTATTAGTCTTCAACAACGATTCCCATGGAACGAGCTGTTCCGGCAATCATGCTAATTGCTGCATCAAGGCTACCTGCATTTAAGTCTGGCATCTTAAGCTCTGCGATTTTCTGAACCTCAGCTCTAGATATCTTAGCAACCTTTGTCTTATTAGGAACAGCAGAAGCCTTATCAAGCTTACATGCTTTCTTTAATAAAACTGCAGCTGGTGGAGTCTTAGTAACGAAACTGAAACTTCTATCAGCATATACAGTGATAACAACTGGAATAATCATTCCGTCCTGATCAGCTGTTCTAGCATTGAACTGCTTTGTAAATTCTACGATATTAACACCATGCTGACCTAAAGCAGGACCAACCGGTGGTGCAGGAGTTGCCTTACCTGCAGGAATCTGTAATTTAATATAACCTTCAACTTTTTTAGCCATTTTGTTTTCCTCCTAATTCATGTGGTCAAACGGGACTTGCCCTCCCACGTTTGGCTCAAATGAGCACTCATTAATCCATCTTGGTAACATCCATAAAACTAATTTCCACAGATGTTGCACGACCGAAGATATCCACTTCAATCGTAACTGACTGTTTACCTGTGTTGATATCGGTAATAGTTCCAACGGTTCCTTCCCAGGCACCGGCTACAACCTTAACAATATCACCAACCTCAACGTCAATTTCCATCTCAGGAACCCTGATTCCAAGGTTCTTCATCTCTGACTCTGTAAGTGGTACCGGCTTAGATCCAGGACCTACGAAACCTGTAACACCTCTCGTATTACGAACAACGTACCATGTAGCATCATTCATAATCATATTCACCAATACATAGCCAGGGAATAACTTCTTAGAAACCTGTTTTTTCTTACCGTCTTTTACTTCCACTACATCCTGCATTGGAACTAATACTTCGAAAATCTGGTCTTCTAACTTTCTGTTTTCGATTGTCTTTTCAATATCGACTTTTACCTTATTCTCATATCCAGAATAAGTGTGAGCGACATACCATCTTGCTTCGCCATTCTTTTCTACATCTGCCATATGCTCACCCACCTTAACCAATAATGAACTTAAGACCAATCTGCATAATCCAATCCAATGCTGCAATAATACATCCGATCACGATTGCAGCAGTGATAACTGCAACAGACTGTTTTCCAAGAAGTTTCTTGTCAGGCCAAATAATTTTACGGAACTCACCCTTAAGCTCGGTAAAGTAGCTTCTCTTGAAAGCTTCGTCTTTTTCCTTTGCCATAAAAATTCACCTCCGTAATCTTATTTGGTTTCCTTGTGTAAGGTATGTGCCTTACAGAAACGACAATACTTCTTTGTTTCCATACGCTCAGTGTGGACTCTCTTGTCCTTTGTCAGATTGTAATTACGCTGTTTACACTCTGTACATGCCAATGTGATTTTAACTCGCACAACTTCCACCTCCATCTTAAATTGTATGACTCTTCTTTATGTGCAATCCAAGCGTTACCTCGAGTTTTTAACAAAGCTATACAGCTCGATTACACTACGTTTCATCTCGCTCGCGTTGCACGCTGTATGCAGGCTTGTAACTAGCGTTTTATTTGCAAGAAATCTTGCATAAAACGCCACTTACAAACCTGCGCATAGCTTTGCTTTTCTCGAATTTTGCACACAAAAAAAAAAGCCTCGACTTGCGTCGCAACCACAAGAATAACAGAACACATAAGAAAAGTCAAGCAAAATATTGATTTTACTTGACTTTCCGAAGGTTACCACTATATATTGTGCTGCGACTTACATACTATATACATGTAACGTTCTTGCAAATACATTTTCATATAATATAAATGAACTTTTACGATAAAATTCATTTCTCTTAATCGAAAATCTTCACCGGATCCCAGCCATACTCTTTGTAGTATTCAATATCTAGATTATGTCCTTTTACATACATCTGCACATATTCCTTTTGTGCATTCATACGCTTTTCTTCATCATACTCCATGAATAAATCATACAGACCTGGATATTCTGCAGTAAAAGCCTGTATATCCTCGACATAACTACCGTCACCTGCCGTGTCCACACTGACTACTTCATATCCATTCTCTGTTTTCTTCAAATGGAAACATGCTGGCAATTCCGTACCGCTTTGAGATTCCAAAATGGTACCCGTTAACTGATAACCATAAGACCAGAAGTTACCAAACACAAGATATTCCCCGTCTTTCTCCACTTCTTTGTGAATAACATAGCCCGGAATCCATACCTTATCCTCTTCCGAATACTGTAGATAATCCTCTTCCATATACTTGTAAATCGCCTCAATTGCCTCGTTATCACCATAATACACAAACTGCTTCAAGACGATGGCTCCATCCTCGCTCACTTCTCCAAGTGAAGCCTCCGTAGAGTTCTCTTCAAAAACAATTGCCTGGGACATATCCAATGTGACACTAGTAAACTCTTCTTTCTCTATGTCAAAATGATACAATACATATTGGTTATCCTCTATTGCAAGGAAACTGTAATAAGATGTCTTATCAGCATCTTCCCAAGAAAAACTATTGAAGCTATACTTGTCATCATAATCAATACTAAACAGAGAGGCTACCTCTTTATATTCCCTAAAGGTCTCAAAAGTATCCACATATTGATTCTGTAATGCTTTCCATTGCTCATAATATTGAGACAACCGTACTTCATCAGTACCCATCTCTGACACTTCTAACTCCTGACCATTACACATTGTCAAATCATAGATGTAATACTCACCAACTGGCTCTCCGTTTTCTGAATTAAATACAACGATACAATCCCCATCCTTTAATATATGTGTCTGTTTCACTTCACTATCAAAGTACACACAATCAATTTTCTGAGTGTCGATAGTTGCTGATACCTGATTATTCGTCAAATCATAGACTATAGTTCCACGCAATCCACCAAATACCATCACTTCATCGTCTAAGTAGTAAATGTCCGGTGCCCAAACTGTATTAAAACGATCCTGGCTATCCACCATGTTACCAACGACATCCTGTCTTCCCTGATCAAACTTCAACCACTTCATAATGGCCGCATATACTGCTCCATCTGTAGCCACATTTGCACCAACGGTTCCCACAATAATTAACGCAATTGCTGCTGCCACCGCCATAGCACGCTTTAACAACTTATTCTTACGTCTGCTATTGATAGAGACAACCTTGGATGCTTCCTGTTCGATTTCTACAACTGTCTCTTTCTGTACTTCCTCTGTGTTTTCTGTCACTTTCTCATTTGTTGTATCTATTGCTTCATTACGAATTGTCTCTGTCTTTTCAAATGCCACCACATTATCGGTTGACGCATTATTTGCTTCTTGCTCATTTTTCTCTGCCATTGCTTTTTGTAAACGTTCCCACATCATCTTTGACTGTTCTTCTGTTGGATTCAACTGATCTAACGAATTTTTAATCATTTCTCTTTCCATATTTATGCGCCCTCCTTTTCTATAAATTTCTTGAGCTTTTTCCTCGCCGCAGCTAACTGCGTCTGAATGGTGCTCTCATTTCGATCTAGCATCTGTGCCATTTCTTTTACCGAATATTCTTCATAGTAATACAGATATATGACTTCTTGATACTTATCTGGTAATTTCTTGATCTGTTCGATTAATTCGCCTTCCTCTTCTTCCTCCGGTGTCGGTGTTTCCGGAATTTCTCCCATGTCAACCTGTCTATTCCAGTAAGTCTTTAACTGGTCCTTACAGTAATTCTTAGTTACCGTGATGAACCAAGCCTTTTCATGTTCTTCATCTGTAAACTCTATGCCCTTTTCTATGTACTTCATAAAAACATTCTGCACCGCATCTTCTGCATCGGATGCGTTATTCAGCATCATCATGGCTATTCGGTAGACTCGCCGGTGCTGTCGTTCAAAAAGCTCTTGTAAATTCATGTTTTCCTCCAATTAATCCGCTCAGCATTTATTATATAAACTCGCTAATCGACATATTACGAGCTTCGCTCTTAATCCGCTCAGCATTTTCACCCTTGCAAGCAAGTGAAAATGCTAATCTTCATATTACGAGCTTCGCTCTTAATCCGCTCAGCATTTTCACCCTTGCAAGCAAGTGAAAATGCTAATCGCATTGTACCACAAAAATATACGAATGCAACCGCCGGGAGTATCTCTACTCCCAGCGGTCTTTGCAATTCCATTTTTAATCTCTCTTCTTCATTATATTTGCTATTGTTTCTATCAAGCGGTTCCACATTCGCTTCGATTGTTGTTCTGAGGGAGTCAGTTTCTCAATCGATTTCTTTATATGCTTTTTCATATATTAATATCCCCAAGTCTGTAAAGTCCAATCTTCTCCCTCATTACGAGTTAAAATCCAGTTATATCCTTCGCAGACCTGACCAGGCTCCATTACAGGCTCCTGATAATTCTCTGTAGTGTTGAAGGTACAAGTAAATACAATTGCTTCATCGGCCTCATACTGGTCTGCCCACACCTGACACTGTGACAAAGAAAATGCTTCATCATAATTAAGCTCGGTCATAACACAATCAATGAAATCCACTTGGAATCTTCCTAAAATATAATCTACTGCAGACTGCAACTCTTCCTTTGTATATAAGTCTGATTTTCCAAGAGTTACCTTTAAGTTATCAATATTTCCTATTTCACCGAAATATGGTTCCTCATTTATCTCAGTGTTTTCTTCTTCGTCAGATACATCCTGCTTTGGTGTTTGATTCTCATTTGCTGTGGCTGTTTCTTTTACCTTTGCTGTTTCTATAGCTTCTGTTGTAGGTGTTTCTTCTGGTGTTGCTTCCATATCCTTTGTCTCATTCTTTACTGCTTCCGTAGTAACACTAACATCTTCCTTTGCCTCAGTAACCTCATTTTCAAAGTCGTTTGTTACCTGTACCATTTTCTTTGCTGTTACTGGCTCAATGTTCTCACTCTTGCCGCTTGCGCCTGCGCCACATCCTGTAAGGGTTGCTCCCATCACTGCTACTGCCAATACTGTCATAATCACTTTCTTCTTCATAATTTGTTACCTCCTAAAACCTTTCCTTTTTAATCTCTTTTTTCTTTTTAATCTTTCCTTCTTATTTTTTTGTTTGTGTTTTTGTCCCTTTCACTTTATACACGATTGTGTATTTCAAAATATCTTACTTTTTTAAAAATTTTTTTATTTTTCTTTTTCATCCTCCTTTTTTTGCTTCTGTTTTGTTGCTTTCACTCTATACACGATTGTGTATTTCAAAATATCTTACTTTTTTAAAAATTTTTTTATTTTTCTTTTTCATCCTCCTTTTTTCGTTTCTGTTTTGTTGCTTTCACTCTATACACGATTACAAATTTCAAAATATCTTACTTTTTCAAAAAAATTTTATTTTTTTATTCACCGATTGCTTATAACTGAAAAATCAAGGTTCACCTTGTAAATATTTCTTCCTTATATTATAATTTCCATATTAAATAGGTAAGGATGCCTCCTTATCAAAAAAATACGCACACATTTATGCATATATTTATGATGTGCCAAATATAATTAAAAGAGGGATTATTATGTATCAAATTGATTTTAAGAAACCCATCCATGTTCATTTCATCGGAATCGGCGGAATCAGCATGAGTGGATTAGCAGAGATATTATTAAAAGAAGATTTTCAAATTAGTGGTTCCGATGCAAAAAGCTCAGACATTATTGATAACCTAATGGACATGGGTGCTATTGTGAACATTGGACAATGCGCAGAGAATATCACCGATGACATCGACTTAGTGGTATATACTGCGGCAGTTCATGCAGACAATCCAGAATATGCTGCCTGTGTAGCAAAGAACATTCCGATGCTTACTAGAGCACAGCTTTTGGGACAGATTATGAATAACTACAAATATTCTGTTGCAGTGTCTGGAACCCACGGAAAGACTACAACGACTTCTATGTTAAGTCAGGTATTTTTGGAAGCAGACGTAGATCCAACTATTTCAGTAGGCGGAATATTAGATTCCATCGGTGGCAATATCCGCGTTGGACAGTCGGATTATTTTGTAACAGAGGCATGTGAGTATACCAACAGCTTTCACTCATTCTTTCCTTATATAAGTATCATTTTAAATGTAGATGCAGACCACTTAGATTTCTTCAGTGGAATTCAGGAAATTATTGAAAGCTTCCACACCTTTGCTAAAAACCTTCCAGATAATGGAACACTTGTAGTGAATGGTGATATGGATTGTCTTCCACAGGTGACAAAGGACCTTACTTGTAACATCGTAACCTTTGGTTTAAATGATACCAACGCTTATTATCCAACAAACATAGAATCAGACGACAAAGGTCATATGAACTACACCTTAATGGTGAATGGAGAAGCTGCGGAGCGCGTACATTTAAATATCGGTGGAACACATAATGTTACCAACTCCCTTGCAGTCATTGCTGTTGCAGATTTGCTAGGAATTGACCGTGAATTCGCACTTGCTGGTCTGGCATGCTTTGGTGGTGCACATAGAAGATTTGAATTAAAGGGTACATTAGGTAATGTGACTGTCATCGATGACTACGCACATCACCCAACAGAAATCAAAGCAACCCTTACTACCGCAACTCACACACCTCACAACGAGTTATGGGTTGTATTCCAGCCTCACACATATACTCGTACCAAAGCGTTGTTTGAGGAATTTGCAGATGCATTGAAGGGCTTTGACCATGTAATTCTCGTAGATATCTATGCTGCAAGAGAACCAGACACCGGTCTTATTCATGCAAAGGATTTAGCTGACCGCATTAAAGAATTAGGGTCAGATGCAAGATATTTTAGCTCCTTTGAAGCAGTTGAAAATTATTTATTAAAAAATTGCAAAAAAAATGATTTGTTGATAACTATGGGAGCTGGAGACGTTTATTTAATTGGCGAAGAGCTACTTGGACAATAGTTATAAACATTATCCACAATCTAAATTTTCCCTCTTGACAGGGATAGATTGTGGATATTTTTATTTACATAATTTTTTTGAAAATTATGGTAATTATCCATTAAATTATAGCTTATTTGACTCATCATTTTTTTATTGAATATTATGTCCACCACTTTTCCACATTTTCCACATTTTCCACATTTTTTCCTCACACACATCACAAAACAGACGTTCTATTTTCTTTTTAAAATGGGTATGTTATAATCCAAATGCTTGTGAAAAATGTAGTCAAAAATGACAATAAATTTTCAAAAAATAATCGATGAATGAGGAGGGAAAAACAGGTGGAAACTATCACAATCACAACGCAAAATCATGAAACCTATTCAGCTGTTTCGAACTTCTTTATCGACTACTATATGACCGATGCAAACGGTGAATTCGTTAAGGTATATCTTTACCTAGTTCGTCTCTTAAACAGTGGACGAGCTGTGACCGTCGCCGATATTGCCGATCATTTCAATCTAACCGAGAAGGATATCTGTAGAGCAATTCGCTACTGGATCAAAGAAGGTGTTTTACAACTAGAATATACAAAGGATAAAGTCTTAACTGGTATTACCATGTTACCACTTACGGCCAAAGCACCTGTAATTGGAAACTCTTCTCTTCTTTCTATGTTAGAAATGGAAGAGACAGAAGTAGCTATCACAGAAGAACCAAAACAAATTCAAGACAATACAAAAAATGCGTCTAGCATAAATGAGACCTTAAGCAAAGCAACTACCGATACGACAGACCAGACGAATGTAGGCGCAAAGCGGACAATCCCAGAACGGATAACCTACAAACCTTCTTATGTTGCATCCAAGGAAGAAAGCGATGAAGATTTTGTGAGTCTTCGTTTCCAAATGCAGACCTATTATAACCGTCCGCTTACAACAACCGACGTAAACACGTTACTTTACATATATGAAGATTTATCATTTACTCCAGATTTAATAGAGTATTTGTTTGAACACTGCTTGGAAATTGGTAAAATGAACAGCCGCTATATTCAAGCTGTTGCTGTGAACTGGTACCAGGAGGGTATTGTGCAGGTAGAACAAGCAAAAGCAAATGCCTCTAGCTACAATGCCAAATATAATTCCGTATTAAAACATCTTGGCATTACAGGCAGAACTCCAACCGCGAACGAGAAAAAAATCATCGACAGCTGGTACAGCACCTATGCCTTTGACCAGAACATCATTACAGAGGCCTGTGACCGCGCGATAGCTTCCAAACCGCATTCTGCCAATTTGCAATATGTCAACGGTATATTGGATAGCTGGTTCAAACAGAATGTTAAAACCCTTTCTGACGTTCATGCATTGGATGAGAAATGGGTGAATGAGAAAAAGAAAAAAACAACCTCTGGTAAATCAAATACAAATCAATTCAACAATTATCAGAGTTCAACTACAAAAGAAGTTGCTGAAGAATTTGAATCATTATTTTTACAGGAGACCAATGAATAATTATGGCATTTTCTGATTCACAGTACGAAGAGCTTATGAGCACGTACTATACCAATCAAATTGAAAATCGAGCGTTAGAAAATCAACGTAAAGAAGAAGTTTACGAAAAGATTCCTCGTATTAAGGAAATTGATCAGCAGTTGGCCACCTCCTCTATTGATGCAGTTCGTGCCAAATTAAAGGGAGGCAATGATACCACTGCAATTACAAAGGAGCAAAACCACGCACTCATTGCTGAAAAAGCTGATTTGTTAAAGGTTCATGGATACCCAACGGATTACCTGAAACCAATCTACACATGTGAAATGTGCAAGGATACCGGACGCGTCGAAAACGATTACTGCTCCTGTTTCAAGCAGGCAAGCATTTCTCTCTTATATCGTCAATCAACTTTGGACAATATATTAGAGAAGGAAAACTTCAACACCTTTGATTTAAGCTTTTACTCTAAGGAGAACGACGGATCACATCCATACACTCCATATGAGAATATGAGTAATATTCTGGAAAAAACAAAACTTTTTGTAGAAACATTTGACAAAGAGGGGGGTAATCTCTTATTCTATGGTGAGACCGGACTTGGAAAAACTTTCTTGTCCAACTGTATTGCCAAAGCGTTGATGGATACCCAGCATACCGTTTTGTATCAGTCTTCCATTCACCTCTTTGAAGAGGTATGTGGCGATGTGATTATGCGAAAGGGAGAAAATCCTATAAGCAAAGAAACCTACAAATACTTGTATAGCTGTGATTTGTTAATCATCGACGATCTTGGTACAGAATATACAAACTCCTTTGTATCTTCTGAGCTATATAATATATTGAACACACGAATGCGAGAAAAGAAATCTACCGTCATTTCTACGAACCTGAATCTTCAAGAATTGACCGAACGCTATTCTGACCGCATTTCAACCCGCCTTTTTGCGGAATATAAGGTTTTTAATTTCTATGGCAATAATATTCGTCTTGCCAAACGGAGAAAAACCATTCAAGGACAATAGCTAATTTCAGGGCAATGCTCTGATAAAATATAAATATAATGCAAAGCATTTAACGGAGGAAGAATCATGCCAAACGACAGTAATTTATTAACAAACATTCCTGTGGGTGAATTAGGAATCATTGCTTTACAGAGCTGTACCTCACTTGGTGAGCGCGTAGATGCATACCTTTCAAAATGGAGAACCAAGAGAAACCATGCTGAGAAGACAACCATCGTTTTCAACGGCTATGAGCAAAGCTCTTACTTAGTTCCTTCCAACTGTCCTCGTTTCGGTTCGGGGGAAGCAAAGGGAGAATTATTAGAATCTGTACGCGGTAAAGACCTTTATATTCTGGTGGATGTAACAAACTATAGCATTGAGTATTCTCTCTATGGAAAGAAATGCCCAATGTCTCCAGATGATCACTATGCAGATTTGAAGCGTGTCATCGCTGCTTGTGGTGGCAAAGCTCGTAAGATTACCGTAATCATGCCATTCTTGTATGAAAGTCGTCAGCACAAGAGAAGCGGCAGAGAATCTTTAGACTGCGCTCTTTGCTTACAGGAGCTTGTTAGTCTTGGTGTATCAAACATCATTACCTTTGATGCTCATGACCCACGAGTACAGAATGCTATTCCACTTCACGGTTTTGAAAGTGTTCGTCCAACCTACCAGTTCTTGAAAGCATTATTGTTATCAACCAATGATTTAGAGCTTTCAAAAGAACATTTAATGGTAATCAGTCCAGACGAAGGTGCAATGAACCGTGCCATTTATTTTGCTAATATTCTTGGTGTTGATGTTGGTATGTTCTACAAGAGACGCGATTACAGCACAGTTGTAAATGGACGTAATCCGATTGTTGCTCACGAGTTCTTAGGCGACTCTGTAGAGGGCAAGGATGTTATTATTATGGATGATATGATTGCTTCCGGCGAGAGTATGATAGATGTTGCAAAACAGTTAAAGGCTAGAAAAGCTAAGAGAGTATTCTGCTTATGTACATTTGGTTTGTTCACAAGCGGTTTAGAGGTATTCGATAAGGCAAAGGAAGAAGGTATTATCGAAAAGGTTATCACTACAAACCTCACATACCAGACTCCAGAATTGCTTTCAAGAGATTGGTACATCAGTGCTGATATGAGTAAGTACATTGCTCTTTTGATTGATCACTTAAATCATGATGCTTCCATCTCCAAAATCATTGATCCTACAGATCGTATCAATGACCGTATTGCAGAGTATCGCGAGAAGCATACCATTCGCGAGAATTACTAATACTAGACAAATTAAATGATATTGACCATTCCGGTTTTATGCAACGAAAGAGCCCCAATCTAACCTGGATTGAGGCTCTTTTCTTTGCTCTATTATATGCTATTGTTATACCGCGGAATCACAAGAAACCGTCGCACAATTCTTACTCTACACCCTGGAATATTTCAGCAATCGGTGAGCTCTTATCTAAGAATAAAGTAGTCTGACCATTACTCAAGGAAGCTTTCACAGTATCGAGAGAGCGTACAAACAAGTAAAAGTCTGCTTTGTCTGGATCATTATACGCGTCAGAAAGGATTTTCATATATTCTGCTTCGCCCTCACCGATAATCGCATCTGCGTCTGCATTGGCTTTGGAAAGCATTACTGACACCTCTTTATCCGTTGTATTTTTAATCTTCTGTGCCTCAGACTGACCCTGTGCGGTATAGGCAGCTGCAATATTATTACGCTCTGTAATCATTCGGTTATATACTGCTGTTTTGTTCTCCTCTGGCAAATCCAACACTTTAATTTCAATATTGTCAATCGCAATACCATATTGCTCGCACTGGGAACCTACATGTTTCAACAACTGAGTAGATAGATTGATTACTTCTACCTCTCCAGTTTCTTCATCCTCTGATTCAATGTCCTTAATTTCCAAATCCTCTAATTCTGCATCCGTCTCTCCTAGATCAATACTTTCATCACGGCTAGCAATCAATTCCTCTTGTGTCATATTAGAAATGGTTGTCTTAATCGCATTATAAGTAATCACATCAATACGTCCTTCTGCAGTAGATGTATTGGCGCTTAGCGACTGTGTGAATTTGGTTGCATCAGTCACTTCCCAAATAATGTATGCGTCAACAATCATAGTTTTCTTATCGGATGTGATAACATCGGACTGTGGCAAATCATAAAACTGTAAGTTCTTTGGAATCTTACTAACCGTCTGTATAAATGGTACCTTCACATTCAATCCTGGATTGGTCACAACACGATCAATCTTACCAAACTGTTTCACCACTGCATATTCATTTTCTTTGGTAGTAAATGTTACAGAAGAGAATACAATTAATGCCCCAAAGAATATAACAATCATTAAAACTAATTTCTTTAATTCCTTCATTAGTTGTCTCCTCCTTCTGTTGTTGTATTTTTATTAGTTGAGCTATTGTTTGATGAACTATTACTTGATGAACTACCATTTGAGCTCTGTCCTAGGTTTGCAAAGGACTCAATTGGATAATACTTTTCAATATTACCATTACCGTCATCGATAATTATCTTAAGCTTTGGCAGTAACTCCTCCATTGCCTCATAAAACATTCTCTGTTTTGTAATCAATGGATATTTTTGATACTCTGCAAACTCGGCATTAAATCTTGCCACCTGACCAGTCGCTTCATTAATTCTAGCTGTTTTAGTAGCCTCAGCATCCTGCAAAATCTTATCTGCCTCTGCTTCTGCCGCTGGCAACTGCTCATTACGATACTTATTTGCCTCGTTAATCGCTGATTCTTTTTGTTGCTTAGCTGTTTCTACTTCCTTAAATGCATTCTTAATATCATCTGTTGGTGGTTCCACATCCTGAATTGAAGCATCAACCAAACTAATTCCGATATCTGCATCCTCCAACTTAGAAATAATCATCTGTTTGATATTGCTCTGAATCTCTGCCTTACCAGTAGTTAATGCTGTATCAACGGTATACGCAGACATAGTGGAACGAATACTACTCATTGCAATATTCTTTAGAATCATTTCTGGTTGGTTTGAATCGTATAAGTATTTGATTGCATCCTTTACTTCATAAGAAATATAAAAATCAATATCTACGAAATTATAATCGGATGTAATCATAACGGATTCCTCATCTACATCTGAAGTGCTTCCATCCTCATTCTCATAATATCCAATGGAGAAACCTCTTACTGTGGTATCTACCTTAATCACCTTTTGGATATAAGGAATCTTAAACTTCAACCCCTTACCCTCTACTATACTGGCTTTACCAAAGGTTGTTATAACTGCTGTCTCTGTTTCCTTAACAGAATACACACTGTTAAAAATGGTAATAACAACAAACAAACCAATAATGATATAGCGAACAATTTTCAAAATGGTTTCTGCTGCTGCATTAGCACTCGCTGCTGCTTGATTCTTCTCGTTCATATTCATCCTCCTTTTAGTTATATGTTTATTAATGCAAACCCGTGTACTTCTATCAAGACTCCTCAAGAGTCTTGGTGCCGGATTTGCGTCAGCTTTGCTGACATTTTTCCTATGCAAACCCGTGTACTTCTATCAAGACTCCTCAAGAGTCTTGGTGCCGGATTTGCGTCAGCTTTGCTGACATTTTTCCTATGCAAATCCGTGTACATATTAAACAACCAGAGGTACCCCTCTGGTTGCAATTATCTTATAAATAACACCACACATATTTCTCATCCGCAATAGAATAAATAGTTCTTCATTCTATTGTGGTGCAGCCGTTGTGGCCTCCGAGCTGGCCGGAGCCTCTGTTGCCGGTGCCTGCGTTGTTGGAGCCTGCGTCGTTGGTGCTTCCGTAGTCGGAGCTTGTGTCGTAGGCGCCTCAGTTACTGTTGGCTGTGTTGTTGGTGTTTCTGACGTTTTATTATCGTCCTTCTTCTTCTCTGTCTTCTTTTCTTTTTTCTTCTTCTTTTTCTTCTTCTCGTCTTCGGAGTCCTCAGAGCTAGAACGAGTATCCTTCCAATCCTTCGTCGAACGAACCCACTCGTAATCAGGGAATCCTAAGTCGGTTAATCCTTCATGAATTCCTCGATTAAATGTGCTCCAAATTCCACCCGGATAAGTAGAACCCCACAAACCTCTTGTAGCCTGAGGTGTATCATATCCTACCCAAACACTAGTTGTATAGTATGGTGTAAATCCACAGAACCATCCATCGGTATTATTATCGGTAGTTCCTGTTTTACCTGCACAGGACATTCCTGGAACTCCCAATCCACTTGCAGTACCTCCAGTAAATACACCCTTCAACATAGAAGTCATCATTCTGGAAGCATTCATTTCATATACCTGTCTAGACTTGATACGGTCTGAAACAATTACATTACCCTCTGCGTCTGTAATCTCTACAATACATGTTGGCTTACGGAACTCTCCGTCATTCTCAATGGTTGCATAAGCAGATGCCATCTCCACAGTAGTTGCACCATAAGTCAAACCACCAAGACATCCCGCAAGATTCTCACGGTCCTCAAAGGTTAACCAGTTAAAATTCATATTATACAAATAGTCTGTACCAACCTGTGGTGTCAACTGTGTATACAAACGATAAGCTACAATATTCTTTGACGCTGCTACTGCAACTGCCAGAGATGTCATATTAGAATAAGAACCGGAATTCTTTGGCAGCTTATGCGCATACGGACCCTCTGGTTTACAGTCATCTACTCTAGTCGCTGGTGTATATCCCCTCTCTAGCTGAGGTGTATATACGATAATCGGTTTGATTGTACTTCCTGGCTGTCTTGCACTTTGGTAAGCACGATTCAAACTATAACCCTCAATCTCCGGTTGAGTACGTCCACCTACAATTGCCACAACACGTCCTGTCGCATTATCGATACAGGTTGCAGCACCTTGAAGATTATAGATTCCTGTCTCTTCGTTTTTCTCCTCGTCCATGACTAATGCTTCATCCACTGTCTTTTGCAATAATCTTTGCTTCTTTGGCTCAATAGAAGTATAAATGCGATAACCACCTGTATAGAGCTTCGCATAATACTCATCATACATTTCTCTATATGCCTTATTGTATTTCTGCTGCTCTTCAATCGTTGAAAATTTATATTTGAAGGTAAATCCGGCAGCCTCCATCAACGCTTCTGTTGCACAGAAATTCGTATATGTTTCCACATAATCATGGCTTACCTTCTCTACCGGCACTAACTCAATGTCTTCCTCCAAAGCCATCTGCAATTCCAATTCATTGATATATCCAAGCTCATGCATATCATTTAAAATCTTATCACGACGTTCAATGGTATGATCGAAATTCACTCTTGGATCATAGTAGCTTGGACTATTCGGAATTGCACAAAGGAACGCAACCTCCGATACCGAAAGCTGATCTAAATCCTTATTGAAATATCCCTCTGCTGCAGCTCCAATTCCATAATAGCTATTTGCAAAGAATATGGTATTTAAATAATATTCCAAAATCTGTTGCTTTGTATATTTCTTCTCCATTTCCCATGCAATGAAAATCTCTTTGATTTTACGCTCATAGGTTACATCATTTGTTAAGAAAATACCTCTAGCTAACTGCTGGGTAATTGTGGAAGCACCCTGCGTAATTGCACCATTATTCTTAAACAAGATATAGGCAGCACGCATAATACCCTCATAATCGACACCATTATGCTCGTAGAATCTTCGATCCTCTACCGAAACCATCGCCTCTACGAAATAAGCAGGAATCTCGTCATAGGTCTTATAATAAACCTGCTTCTCACCCTTAACCTCACGAATCATTTTGCCGTTTGCGTCATACACAAGAGAGGTTTCATCCTGACGGAAGGTTTTCTCATCTGAGTTTGCAACAATTTCTTCCGCATCCTTTTGAAGCTGCAATAGCTGTTTACCAAATTTCTCATAAGCGTAATAACCACCAATTGTAATAACAATCAAAAAGATAACTAGCAAGTAGGAAGTAATGATTCTTCTTACTTTTCTACGCTTCTTACGCTTGTCCCTCTTTGCTTTACGCTTTCGCGCTGCAGCTAATTCCTCTGGTGTTTTTTCTGTTTTCTGTTTACTAGCTTCTGTTGACTTTTTCTTATCAGCCATTTCTTTCCCTCGTTTCTACCCATTACGCAACTATCCCACAAGGAACAGTCCTCTTAATTATAATGTAATAAAATTACTCTGAATTCCCAAACTCATAAACATTTCCTGCAAACCTGAATTGGTAGTGAAAATGATAATCTGACGATTCAAATATTCACCTAAACAACCAAGTGTCTCCTGTAATCTCTGTGAATCATAGGTCACGAAAATGTCATCCATAATAATTGGTAATTCTTCATTAATCAATACATTTGCAATCGACAAACGCAATGCAAGATAAATCTGTGCAATGGTTCCAGTACTCAAATAATCCATGCTAATAAAGGAACTACCACTCTTTACCATAACACGTAGCTGGTCATCAATCTTAACCTCAGTATACTTGTCATTGGTAATTCTACTAACAATTTCTGAAACCTGCTCATTTAACACTGCGCCAAAGGAATCATATATTTCCTCTGATAAATCCTGAATGGTCTTAATTGCCAAATCAATTGCCGCTGTCTCTACTGCATTCGCATGCATCTTCTCACGTAGCTTATTCACCTCTAGAAGCATCTGCTCCTGCTCGCCACGTTCCTTCATCAAATTCTGTTCCTTTATCTTCAACTCAGATAACTGATTTACAACCTGTCTTTGAGTCTCTGCATCAATGGTATCCTTTGCTTCCTCAAAGCCCTGCTCAATCTCTAATTCTTCCATCAACTTATAAAGCTGTGCTCTTCGCACCAGTACCTGAACAAGAGTCATGGCAACCAACAATGCACCGGCTGCAATAATAGCCAGCTTCACCTTAGAGCTGCTTACTGGAACTAACCATGCAATACCAACAAACAACGCCATTGCCAGAATTCCTATTGCAAAAATAACAAATGCATTGTCCAAGATACTTCTCTTACCCATGTTGCGGAGCATCTCTATATCTCTTTCTCTCTGGGTAAGTGGTTCTTCCACAATATCCTCTTCTTCTGGCTCTTCCTCTGCAGCTGCGGCCTCTGTGGCTGCATTCTTAATTGGAGTAAACTGAATCTGCTCTAGCTTTGCTCCGCCCATTGCGGCTTCCACCTTTGCATATTCACTCTTTAACGCTGCTAGTTCTGCATCGAAATCTCTATCTAATGTAATCTTTGCGACCAGCTCCTGTTCACGAGTCTCTAAATCCTTATTTGAAAACTCCTTCTTTTTATTCTTAAGCTCCATAATTGCATTGACTGCATCAATGTCACCAGCTCTCGAAGAAGCCATGTTTACAATATAATTGTTAAGCTTGTCTGCAATTTCTTTGTCTGTAGCTGCATCAATCTGTCCAATACACAAAGTATTCATATATGTACTTTTGTCGGTGTTTAACAAAGTACCAACTATATCATTTGGTCCCGTTAACGGAATCTCTCTACCTGTCTCCAAATCACGAACCGTTGTCTTCTTCTCTGCACGAGAAAAATTACGTTCAATTAAATAATCATTGCCATTTACAGAAACCTGCATTGCACCTGAAAATGCAGATCCATTGATTGGTTTCTTCTGCTCATAATGGTCAAATCTCGCACCAACACCACGGGATTTGTCGATTCCATACATCATATCTACAATGAAATCCTTCGTTGTAGATTTACCCGCTTCGTTCGCTCCATAGATTACATTAATACCAGGAGCCAAAGTAACATCTTTATCATGAAATTGTCCAAAATCTTGTAAGTGTAACTTATCAACTCTCATATTACTGCTCTCCTGTCTTTAATAATACATCTAATCCATAGTGAACTGCTTTCTTACAAATCTCATCACCATAATAGTTATCGGATAACTGGTTAATGAAACGACCAATCAAATTGTTCTGATTATCCTCATAAAGCTGCTGTAAATCATAAACCTCAGAGGCCTCTGTAACCACTTCATAAATGTTATATCTGTTAACAAGAGTTGAGAAATCAAACACATCACGGTTGTGATTATGACCCTTCACAAGAATACGATAAATGTTCCTTGTGCCCAAATTCTGAATCTGTCTGTCCACCAAATCCAAAATCATACGTGGTGAATGATCTGGTTTAATATTAATCAACAAATTCATGTATGATCTCTGTGCCACTGGAACAAACTCGGTCTTGATAATACCATCAACCACCTCGCCATAAATGTATCCTCTAGCACCAGTATCTGTATAATCAATTGGCTCTAAAGAACCTGCCATAATCACTGCATTTTCTTTGATTACTTCCGGCTTATGAATATGTCCTAGCGCAACGTAGTCAAAGTTCGATTCCTTCAGATTCTTCTTATTGAATGGTAAGTGTTTTGCATCGCCACCATGTGCAAGCAAGATATTAAATGCACCTGCTTTCGCTGGCTTGATATGGTTCAAAATATCATCTTCATTTTCCTTACTACTATAAGAAAATCCTGTAACACAAACATTCAAATCCTTCATATAAACATTGCTAATCTTATCAGCAGATAAGCAAATGGTCTTAGACGAAAACTTATAATTTGCCATCGGACTGTCTGGCTTCATATAATCATGATTACCAGCAATCATAATCGTTTTTGTCTTCGTCAATTTAGAAAGAATATAATCTACATCTCGTAGCATTCCCTCTGAAGGTGGCATATGAAACAAATCACCTGCAATCAAAAGCAAATCAACCTGTTTGTTCTCTGCATCCTGAACCACCTTCACAAAGGTATCCTTTATCTCTTGTTCTCTGTCTGCACTCCATGGTTTTCCTTTATCCGGTTGTACTCCCAAATGAGCATCCGCCATATGTATAAATCTCATCTTGACACCTACCTCTTTCATCGAGTTGTATTTCTTAATCTAGTATCATCATCCTGTAAAAGTGCGCACTATCCCTTATAAATAAATACACACCATACTATTATATTAGATTTTGCTCATAAGTGCAAATTTTCTTATCATTTTTTCATGGTTTTTTCGTTTTTTCAATCCTTTTAACCTTATTTTCATAATATCTTAAGAAAGGACACAGTTAAACATAGAGTTTTTCTCCCTCTGTTTGTTCTTTCATACAAAAATAATTCATCTAGTTATGTAAATACTTCTCTCTCGTAGCAAGTCCTCCGCGAATATGTCTCTCCGCCTTATTTACATCCAACACCTTTCGTACCTCTGCCGCAAGAGTGGGATTAATGTGCTCTAATCTTTCTGAAACATCCTTATGTACCGTAGATTTTGAAACCCCAAATTTCTTAGCAGTTTGTCTCACCGTAGCATTGGATTCCATGATGTATGTACCGATCTCCAATGCTCGCTCTTCAATATATTCTTTCATTAAAAAAGCATACCTTATACGTTCTTAATACAAGGTATGCTAAATTTCCTTTCGATATGATTTTAAAATACGGTCATTTTATGTCAAATATATTTTCATCGGTAACCAGAATGAACTCTTCCTCTATTATTTCTTCTATTTGTTCATCTACATATTCTGCCTTATTCATAATATTCTTGGCATCATCTTCCAATATCACTTCATCCATGCAATCATCTTCCTTATCAGTCGTTCCCTCTCGATTTAATTTCTCCTTTATCTGGTCGATTATCCAAATTACAATATCTTTTGTCGTCCATGACCTTTTTTTCCACATAGAACAAAACCAATAAAGTAAACTAATACATGGTAGCAACAATATCAACATCCGAGCCACAAGAAGCACCACCTGTTGTTCTTCTACCACTCTTGCAACATTTTCCCAGTAAGGATATGCAATACCATTCGTTTGCATGATGCGTAGCTTCATATGTTTCATCTGATTCAATAGATTCATTGTATCATAACGATTGCTGTTCTCTATCACTTCTATGCTCTCAAAATTCAAAAAACTAGCATCTTTTTGATTTCTCTGTTCTGCTTGCAATTCTATCCCACATGCCTCTTTTAATGTGTTCAAAGCATAATTTGATATAGGATTTGGTATAACTGCTTCATAGCAAGCAATTGTTAATTCCTCTTGATGTTTCCTCAATTCATCATAAAACATATAAATACGGTTATTGTCTCCATATGCAGCTTTTGTAAGCTCATCATCTTCAACCTGAATTACGCCTGCTATAGTATAAATGCTATTTCCCATCCACAACTGCATTCCGACAACATCATTTGAACCAAACATTGCCCACGCAAGTCCTTGATCAATGACTACTCTATCATGGTTCGTATCTTCATCTGAAATGTATCCACCAGAAAGTAGCTTTGAGGGATGAAACTGGAAAAACTCGCCTCCGACTCCCACAGCTGTAGCGCTAAGAATGTTGTTATCCTTGCGCACCTCAGTTATGCACTCCCCGCTATATGCATCGATCCAAACCCTAGCATTCTCTTTAGATTCGTTTAAAGCATCCTGGGATAGTTTTAACTGCACTTCACTTCGAATATTGGAAATATCGATTTCCTGCATTTCTCTTTGATGAGAATAAAAAGCACTCACCTGCGCATACGCATTCTTTTCACTCTCCCAACGTCTTGCTTCCTGTTGAGAAAATAAGCTTTCAACAGAATTTCTCGCAACCGTATTAACCACTATATAAGCAACAATAAAAACAATGTTAAAAACTAGAAGAAGTAACTGTTTTTTATTCAAATTTCTTATAATATTCTTCATATCTAGCTTCACCTACTCTACTAATCGAACCTGCATTCCTTCCTCTAACGGTTGTGACGCATTGGTTATAACATTGTCGTACTCATATAAACCACCACTCACTCCAGAGGATGTGTCGTCCGATGCCAACACCTCTACATCCACACGTTTCACCTTATAACGGTTTCCAAGTGGTGTTCCCTTTACCGTAACAATCAATACAAACTTACCATTGCTGTCTTCCTTAACTGCACTATTGGGAACTACTGTGTCATAACGGTTACTCTTATCACCTACAGACAAAGACAGGGTTTCCCCTACATCGACATTTCCTTTTACCTCAAAAGCTACTATTACATTCTGATTCGGATTTTCCGGGTCTGCCTTAATGCTCTTAACCTCTGCTGTCAAATCCTCATCCCATACATTTTCTACGATAGCCTCATCGCCGACCTTAATTAGCTTACTCTTATTTTTCGTTATTGTTATCTTCACAATATAGCCACTATCAGATAATTGTATTTTAGCAATTGGTGCGTCTGCGGTCACACTGTCACCAGCCTTATAATCAATTTGTGAAACAGTTCCTGCATCTGTCGCCTTGATTTCTTTTAAATCATTGCTGTTTTCTAGTTTCTCCACAAGCTGTCTTTGCTTTTCAATTTTCTTTTGTGCATCCTGCATATCCAAATTGTCAGCTTGCTGGCTCAATCCATCCTGCTCCTTCTGCTCCTTCAATGCAAGCAGTAATTGTGTCAATGTCTTTTGTTTTTCTTCCACTGCTGCCTTCGCATCCTTTAGCGATAATGCCGCACTTAATTTCTCTACCTTTGCATTCTTTTCTTTCAAGTTTTTTTGCAGACTCTCTAAGGTCTTTGTCTCTGTTTCCAACTCTTCCTTTAACTGTTTATAGGAAGCCGAGGTTGTTTTCAAGGAATTTGCCAACTGTTCCTGTGTCTTCAAATCCGATTCCTTGTTACTTATTTCTAATTTTATATCACGAATCGCGCGCTTTAATTCTTTTGTATCTTCGCCTACCGCCTGTGCATCTGCCAAATCCTCTTCCAAATCCGACAATTGTGTTTTCATGGAAGACAATTCTTTTTTTGTAGTTTCTACCTGTGCCTGTGCAGCATCATAGTCTCCTACCTCACCATAAGCGTCTACCTTTTCCTGTATTCCGTCCACCTTATCCTGCTGCGTATCCACAGCCGTCTGTGCCTGTTCCGCTTCCTTTTTTGCTTTCTTTAACTCTTTATTATTCTTCTGTGCTTTTTCCTTTGCATCAATTGCATCCTCTAGGTCTTTCTTTGCTGCCTTTATATCCATATTCTCGCTAGTGTAGTCTGGTGCCATCTTCAACATCGATTTTGCATAATCCAATTCCATTTGATCTAATAAATCCTGTGCTTCGGCTAATTCTGTGTTTTCACCCTCCTCGAAGGTAAATAATACTTGGCCCTTTTCCACAGTATCACCAACCTCAACCTTCACTTCCTTAATAACTCTGGTTCCACTAACCATAACCTCATAGTTTGAATTGGTTTCCACCGTTCCCTGACCTCTCACCTTATTCGATACAGTTCCACCAGTCACAACCTCAGTTGCCACTTCTGGCAGAGAATAGTTCATAATTGTATTTGAAAAAAATGTTAATATAAGCATAACAATTAAGAAAATACTGGCAATTTTCTTAATTATTTGTTTTCTCTTTGTCTCTTGTTCCATGCTCGTTCTCCTATCCCTTCACGCTTCCCGAATATGAAATTCCATCCACTAGGTATTCCTCACCGTAAAGAAAAATCAATATTGTTGGTATCATATATATTGTTGCGATTGCAAATGCAATTCCTACCTCACCTGTATTAATCTGTGATAAGAACACAGACAAAGGATGCATATCCACATCTGATAACATAATCAGTGGTTGCTCCACCATATTCCAATAATCAATAAACAAAAGAATCGCCACCGACGCAATTGCACCCTTGCAAAGAGGTATGCAAATCCTAGTAAATATCTGCCATTCACTAGCACCATCCAATTGAGCTGCTTCAATCAAAGACTCTGGTATTCTACGCATAAATTTTGTCAACAAATAAACACTAAATGGTGCAAAAAAACCCGGCAACAAAATCGACCATCTGGTATCTAAAATATGCAACCAGTCAGCCACTAGATAATTAGGAACCAGCGTAACCTGAAATGGCATCAACATCAATGCTACATATAAAAAGAATATAATCTCTCTAAGTCTTCCTCGAAACCTTGTAAAGCTATACGCAGCGCCCAAGGCAATCACAATCTGAACTATCACGATAGGAACAACCAAAATAACCGAATTCCAAAACTTCATTAAATACTCCGGACTCTTTAACAATACAGTAGAATATTGCGATACATCTACCATATCTGGAATAAATTTCAAATTAACCTTTTCTGAGACGTAATCGGTATTTCTTTCCCCATATTCTGTTTCCCCGTACTGATTAAAAATCACACCATAGTTGGAACTAATCTCCTGTTGCGACATAAAGGAGTTCGCCACGGTTAAAATAGTGGGTAACAGAAAGGATATTGCAAAAACAGATGCTACAAAAGTCAATAAAATTTTTTTAAAAATGTGTGTCACAGATTGCATTAACCTTCCACATCCTTTCCAAACTTGTTCTCTACAAAGAACAAAATGCCAATAACTACTACCATTACCAGTGCCATTAGAATCGCACCCGATGACAGTTTCTGATAATCTAACGACCGAAATGTATTATTCATAAAATGCTGTAGCATGTATAACGTGTCATACGGATAATCTCCCGTAAGCAAATATACCTCTCTAAATACCTTAAAGGAATTAATCAACGATAAAATACCAACAAACAAAATCGTCGGAGAAAGATATCGAAGCTTGATATACCAAAAAATCTGAAATGACGATGCACTATCTAAGGTTGCCACCTCTAATACATCCCTTGGAATTGCATTCAAAGCCGCCATAAATAGTATCATGTTATAGCCTAGATTCTTCCATAAAAACAATATAACAATTACAATCTGACTATAAGATGACTTAAACCAATCAACCGGCTCTATACCGAAAACTGCAAGCCACTCATTCACCACACCATGATATTCAAATAGCACCTGCCAAATCAATACAATGGAAGCAACCGGCACCATCATCGGACTAAGGAAAAAAGTTCGAAATTGACTTCGCATTGGGATATTTTGCTCCAATAAGATTGCCATTCCCAAGGACAATATAACTGCTAACGGCACTGCAACAAAGGAAAAAGTCGCTGTATTCTTTGCTGCCTGCTGAAAGGATGAGTTTTGCACAATATTAATATAATTATCAAAAAACACAAATTCTTTGTTGATTGGATTATCTACTAGAGAATAAAAGATCACTACAAAAAAAGGAATTACAAAAAACAGCAATACGCCCAGTAAACTGGGCGTCAAATATATTGCTGCATTTTTTTTATCCTTCTTGCTCAAGCTTGTTTTCTTATATGGAATTTTCTCTTCTGTTTCCTCTATGTTCGACATGCTGACATAACTCCTATATTCACATTCTTTACACAGTTGATAATATATCACATGAATTTTTCATAATCTACAAATTAGGTGATTTTTAAGAAAAACGTCAGAAAATGATACGGCTGTGCTCATAATTCTACCTTTTCTCATTCATATATGTAACGCATCGATTCTGAATATTCCGGACAGTTTCATCCATATCTTTTTTTCCTAAAAAGTAAGCTTGTGCCTCCTCTTCAATAATTTTCATTACCTCAATATCATAAGAAACTACTTTATGTGTATTTTCCACAAGATTTCGAAAATGCTTCTCCTGTATGCCTGAAATGTTTGGATTGATGTCTTCTATATCTTCTTGCGGATTTGATAGTCGAGTCATCAAAAGCTCGAAGCAATCCCTTCTAACTGGAATTCGATTCATTCCCTTATGCAAATCAGCATATTGTTCCTGATACTCATAAGACAAGAGCATGCAAATAAACTCCCATGCACCATCCTTTACTTCCGACTCAGAACAAATACCTATGCGCGTATTAATTGAAAAATAACTTCCATTTCCTTCTTGATTTGGGTATCCTATATATGAAATCTCCCCACCAAACAGCTTACTATAGTAGGCAATTTCTTGCGGTGCAAAATCTGACTCATCCATCCATAAAACCTTACCTTGGCGAATCATTTCCTCCCTTGTCATGGATGCTTCCAACGAATCCTCATCCCTTATTGCCAAATCGCAAAATGTAAGAATATCTTTAAACTCCTGACTGTCAAATTGACATTCCTCGTTTTCCCAGCTATAAAATTCGCCAAGACTACCCTGTAATAAAATGTCTAACAAATCTATTTTTGTCTCTACGTAAAATGGTATTGCATCCTCCTGTTTTTCACACAATGCAATTAATTTTTTTGTATCCCAGCCAGCACATTCTTCTTTGTACTCTACACTTCCTAACAATGTAGTCATTGAAAAATCAGGTGTAATATAATAAAGCTTACCTTCTTGCTTCATTGTATCAAAAAGTGAACCTACAAAAATCTCCTCACTTAATTCAGCATCCTTCTCTATGTAAGGTATCAAATCCTCGAACAAGCCCTTCGAAGCATATTCTTCTGTTAGCATACTCAAATCTAAAATATCCGGAACAGCGCCTTTTGCAATATCTTTATTCAGCTCCTCAATTGCCTTATCCGCACTCATCTCCTGATTCTCTACATCAAAATATTCTTTTAGCGTAATTTGGTATGTCGCATTTGTTTTATTAAAGTCCTGCACAGCTCTTTTCATATTGTCATCAAATTGGAATGCACCAAATGTAATTATTGTTTTACTATTTTCCACAGATGTGTCCGCCTTCGTATAAAGAGCAATACTGCTACCGGTTCCATCATGGGAATAGTCAATGATTATAAAATCATCCGCTTCAACAGAAATTCCATCTACAATATCCTCACTGATTAGATTTGATTTCTCATAATCCAGTAGACAGGTTGACTTCTTACTCTTTATGTCATAACTATAAATTCCTTTATCATTTCTATAACATAAATCATATTGAGAACAATCAAATAACGTATTCTCATTCAAAACCTCTCCTCTACTTAACGAAATAGTATCTACGACCTTTGCCTGTTCTATATCTATAACTTGAAATTTCTTTTTCGCATTATTGTCTTCCGTTGCACATACAATTTGATTTTCTTTC
>JAGAQX010000160.1 GCA_017622535.1 Lachnospiraceae bacterium
GCTTCGGTTGTTGTTTCAGTTGTAGTATTTTCTGTTGTAGCATTTTCTGTGGTTGCATCGTCAGGTTCCTGGTTAACCACCTCAGTAGTGGTAATCGTTTCTGTCTTGGTTCCAGGAATAAAGTCGTAAATTGGAGTTGTATATTTTGTGAGTGCCAATTTGGTGTATCCTGTTTTGGTATAAATGGTACTCACAGGTGAAAATTCACTATAATAGTTCTTTCCATTTACCTTTTTAAAGCTTCTGATTTTGTAGTAATAACATTTGCCCGCAGTTAACTTTGTATTTTTAAAAGAGGTTGTGCCGTTTTTACTGATGGTCTTGATTTTTTCGAAAGTGCCATTCAGTGAAGAAGCACGATATATTTCATAGCCCTTGATGCTAGAATCCTTGTTCCAGGATAGTGTAATATAACTAGAAGTTCTCTTTTTTGCTCTCAAATTGTCAATCGGTTTTGGAAGAATCTCAAATTGCATTCTTCGCGTGTTTGTATATGCGCCGATTCCGGTGATTTCTACCGTAGCAACGCCCACCTTAGTGTTATTTGAAAAATGAAGGGTATAGTCTACATTTGGAATTAGCTTGATTCCATTGTGTGTAACTGTGATCTCTGGAGCGATTGCAGTACCGGTGTAGGTTTGATTTTCAATTCCAGTAAAAATGGAATTGGCAATCGTGGTTTCCACAGGTGCAAAATTGTCCGTTGGTTGCATATAGTAGAAGTTCATGTCTACGTCGCCATAAATACCATCAACCTTACCCTTTTCAGAATATTGCCAGAAATCATAAACACCAGAATAAGTAGTTTTATTTGTATAGTTTGCTAGCCAAATGCGATATCCAGCATCTGTAAGGGTGTCTGCATTTATCTGGTCTGTTAACATACTTCTGTTTGCATAAACCATAGGGGTGTAGCCTGCATCTGCGATTTCCTTGCAAAAAGCCATGCAGATTGCAGTCGCTTTACTTTTCGATAATTTAGCTTTGTATAATCGGCCACTCAATCCTGTGTCAGTAGAAGCATATTCGAAGTCCATAACCAGTGGCATGGATATGTTGTATCCGCCAATTGCGTCTAATATATACCGTGCTTCTTCGATGGCTTCCGCTTCTGTAGTTGCTTGTGAGAATACATACACACCAACCTTGATTCCAGCGGCGATTGCATTTTGCATGTTTGTATCGAAATAAGGATCCTTTGTTGCTTCATTTAAAGTACCAGAGGCACCGTATCCACGATATCCGACTTGAATAAATGCGTAATCGATGCCGTCAGCTTTTACCTTGGTCCAGTTAATTTCACCTTGCCATTTGCTGACATCGATTCCATGAAGAATTGTACGGTCATCAAAACGACTTTGGTGTGTGTAGGTTGCTTTGTTATAAGGACTCTTTGTTTTAGTGGTGCCATACCAAGGAAAAGAGGATTGCTTATCATACGGAGTAATATCGGGATTTGTATTGCTGTAGGAATCATCGTAATAAAATCCATCATCTATATGGTTGCCGGAGAGTCGTCCAGAGCCTGGGTCAGCATTTGTTGCTTGTGCAGTTATATCGTTTGTATAAAATAAGCTGAAAATAGACATTAATAAAATCGATACTTTTATTGTTTTAAATAATTGCATTTTAATATTCACCAATGAAGGTGTCCTTTCTCAATTTCTTAAAAATACTGTTCTATAATAATATAAAATGAGCTAGAAAGCTAGAAAAACCAGACGGTAAACTATAATTTTGAATGATTGTACAAAAATAGAAGATAAATAAAACATGTGATTGTGAAAAATAGTAAAAAAGAATAATTTTTTGAAAAAAGTTAGTTTTACGATACTAGGAAAATCAAGGGTTTAACAGGAGTTTTGAAAAAAAGATAAAATTTTTAAAAAAAAGTACTTGCAATTTGTTTTAGTATCATATATAATCATCAATGTTGTTGAGAGAACAACGAACTGAATACGGGCCGCTAGCTCATTTGGTAGAGCACCTGACTCTTAATCAGGGTGTGCGGGGTTCGAGCCCCCGGCGGCCCACTAATAAAGGAATCGATTTGATGCATAAGGCATTGGGTTGGTTCTTTTTCTTTGTCTAAAATTTTGTTTTTTATCTTGACTTTTTTCATTTTTTTCATTGTTTCGATGTAGTATTTCGCTAAATTTTGAGTGAATTCAGTGATTTTTGTGCAATATTACTAATGAAACCCGTATCATTATTGACAAATTGTCGATTGTGTACAATGTAAAAAATTGGTATAATTATATACAGATATGTGTCTATTACAATTATCCAAATATTGAACAAATATGTTTGGGTAGTTTTGCTAATAGGTTTGAATTGGATTAGATATACGAGATTAGAGAATAGTAGAGTGAGTTAGGAGGGAATTGTATGAAAAAGTTACAAGCAAGAGTATTGTGGATTTTTGTAGCTTGTGCAATGCTGTTTTTCAATGTACAGATTGTAGAAGCTGCAAGTACAAAGAATACAACTGGAACTTGTGAATATGACAAGGCGTACGAAGTGTTAAAGCTTATTAATGAGGAGAGGGCTGACGCGGGAAAACAAAAGCTAACCATGGACAAGGATTTGTTAGAAGCAGCAATGCTGAGAGCAGCAGAGATTACCGTATCCTTTGATCACGTTAGACCGAATGGAACGAAATGCTTTACCGTATGCGATAAGGTATATGCAGAGAACATTGCGTATGGATATGAGACATCAGCAGATGTCGTTGAAGGCTGGATGTCTTCTAAGCAGGGTCACAGAGAAAGCATTATGAATGGTGATTATGAGACAGTTGGAATTGGTTGCTTCAAACAAAATGGAGTACGTTACTGGGTTCAGTGTTTCGGATATGATGATTTGAAAAAGGTGTCACAGCCAGACAATGTGAAGAGAACATATATTGTAGCATTGACAAGCTCAGGTAAGACTACAATTAAACCGCAAGCAGAGACAAAAACAGAAACGAAGACGGATACAGAGGCACAAGCAGAGTCAGAAGCAGATGATACAGTAACCAATCCTTTACAAAGTGGTGTTTCTGGTGTCAAGGTTAGTGCAGGTAAGAAAAAGCTTACTATTACATGGAAGAAAAAGAGTGGAGTTAGTGGTTACAAGCTACAGATTTCTACAAGCAAGAGTTTCAAAAGTAAACAGACATATACAATCGGAAAGAATACAACTAAGAAAGTGATTAAGAAATATAAAGGTAAATCACTGAAAGCAAAGAAAAAGTATTATATTCGAATTCGTGCGTACATAAAGAGCACAGATGCAGATGGTGTATCGACTGTGAAATATAGTAAGTGGAAAACCCTTTCTAAAAAGACAAAATAGTGTCATAATAGCATTATGAATAATATTTCTAAACAGAGTACAGTGTATGAGAGACAGTGTACTCTGTTTTGTGGTATATAAGGTTTATAGCAGGAATTGTAGTGTGTTAATTCAAAGGAGAATGATAATGAAAGGAAATCGAGAAAGAATGGGAGAGAAAAGAAGGGGAAAAGGCATTATAGCTTGGATGTTGAGCTTTGTAATGGTGCTAAGTTTGGTGATGGTACCAGCAGGCAAGGTAGAGGCAGCAGAGGATTTAACTTTAACAGTAAGTAGTACGCCAGAGAAGGTAGATCAAGATGGTCATGTGGAGGTTGAGATTTCTGCACCAAGTGGATATGCTACGATACAAGCCTTGAAGGATGCGGGATATACAAAGCTTCAGGTAAGCTACAATATAACTAGCTATACACAGTCAGATAGTGGTACTGCTGGCATGCAACCATATTATGCTTATGGTGACAAATGGACATATTATACAGGCGGAGTATGGAAGAATTTTTCAGATGGTGCTACAGGTACAATTACATTGGATTTTTCGAGTTCTACAACAGGAACAAGTGATGAACTCAAAAGATTTGGATTACAGTTTTGTAATGTGACGGGTGATATTGCCTATAGTATTACGTCTGCTAAGCTGGTTGGAGGCAGTTCTTCTGGAGAAGCGGGAAATGAATCGAATGACTGGGGGACAACAAGAGATTATTCTACTAATGTGACAGCAGTGATAGAAAATCAAGAAGAGCCTACAACGGACTGGTCGGGATTTAATATTACATTAAATAATAATACTAATTCGACAATCTGTGATTGGATTATTGTTTTAGAATTGCCAAGTGGCGCAGGTGCAGGTTTCCAGTGCTGGAATTCTGTCTATATTGCAGATGGAGATACGATTTACCTTTATCCAAAAAATGATGGAACAAATGCGGTAGTTTCTTCTAATGTGTTAACTGCGTATGTGCCAGGCTTTGGTGTGGGAGGTAAAAAAATATATGCTGATGAGATAACTGTGAAAACCGTTTACTATAATATTGGAACATCTTCTCAATATGATTATTCTTCGGGAAGTAGTAATGATAATAGTGGTTCTGGTGGTGGATCTACTGGTGAGATTTTTGATGGTAGTAATATTGGTACCATTGACACCTCTTTGGATTACAATTTTGCAAAATTATTGCAGTATTCTCTTTATTTTTATGATGCCAATATGTGCGGAGATCAGGTAAGTGAGACCTCGTTATATTCGAAGGATTTATACAATGGCTGGAGAGGTGACTGTCATGTGAATGATAAGTTTACCTATAATGGCAAGACCTATTCAGCGGTGGGTGGTTTCCATGACGCAGGAGATCATGTGAAGTTTGGGTTGCCGATGTCACAAGCAATGACCGCTTTGGGAATGGGCTATTACGAGTTTGGTGATGCTTTTGATGAACTTGGTCAGAAGAATCATTTAAAGACGATTACTGATTACTATTGTACTTATGTGAAGAGTTGTACTGTGCTGAATGAAGCAGGTACACAAGCGGAAGCATTTTGTTATCAGGTTGGTCATGGTGACAAGGATCATGCTAGCTGGGTTGCTCCAGAGGTGGAGGATGAAAGTGCTACAGAACGTACATATACTTTGGTGGCAACTTCTTCGAATCCGGCGACAGATATTGTAAGTGGTACTGCTGCTGCGTTAACACTAAATTATTTGAATTTTGGAAATAAAGAAGATTTGAAATATGCAAAAGCATTGTTTTCATTTGCAAAAAGTATAAGTGCTAGCAATAGAAGTGAAGCAGATTATCAAGGCGGTTTTTATCACTCTGGTTGGGGTGGCTGGCAGGATGAATATTGTCTTGCGGCAGCGTTGCTTTATATGGCTACAAATGATTCGTCATATGCTACAGAATATACATCGAATGATGCAAATAATGGAAATATCGAAAAACCATACGGATGGGAAAATGCATATCAGGCAGCTGTATTTTATGCACCGGATAGTAGTGGCAATAAGGCATCCCACACACAAACAATTCAGAATTGGTTTAACACAAAAGCAAATGAGAGTTCTAGCAGTTATTATTGTGGAGATAGTTGGGGATCTGCTCGTGTGAATTGTAATGTACAGTTTATGATGATGGTAAGTGATAAGCATGCAGGAACGAATACATATGGTTCGTGGTGCCGTTATCAAATGAGTCAAATATTAGGTAATAACTCTCTTGGTAAAAATTTAGTATGTGGATATAATACGAATTCACCAACAAAACCTCATCATAGAGCGGCATCTGGATATTCTGGCTGGAATGATTTTAATTCTAATGCAACGCAAAAGTATACATTATATGGAGCATTGTGTGGTGGACCAACTAGTACAGATTTTTCAACATATGTGGATAAAGTAAATGATGCAGTTGCTAATGAGGTTGCATTAGATTACAATGCTTGTTTTGTTGGCTCGGCAGCAGCGCTCTACTTGTTATATAAAGATTGTGAAGATGCAGGTTTTACAAATCAGAGCATTCATCCAGATTTTTATGGTGGAAGCAATTTTATATCGGCAGGTGGCACGATCGATGTAGTGACAAGTATTAATTTAGATGACGACGCTTTGGTGCTAGAGAAGGGCGAAACAACTACTCTAACAGCAACTGTTGAAACTTCAGATGAATCTACACCAGAGATTAATTGGAGTAGTTCCGATAAGGATGTTGCAACAGTAGATAGTACAGGTAAGGTAACAGCTGTCGCAGGCGGTACAGCAATCATTACAGCAAAAGCGGGAAGTAAGAAGGCTGCCTGTGAGGTGACTGTAACATCAGCAGTGGAGGGAGTGTCATTAGATCAGACAACCTTAACCCTGGAAAAAGAAGGAACAGCAACGTTAGTTCCAACAATTACTCCTGCAGATGCGACCAATAAGAAGATTACTTGGTTTAGTGATAATAAGAAAGTTGCAACTGTAGATGAGGCAGGTAAGGTGACAGCCTTGGCAGGAGGAACAGCAATCATTACTGCGACGACTGAGGATGGTGCTAAAACAGCGACATGTACGGTTACCGTAATCAATCCTGTGAAATCTATTTCGCTAAATAAGACTAGCACAACAATTCATAAAGGGGATACAGAAACCCTAATAGTGACGGTGAATCCAACAGATGCAGATGCGCATAATATACAATTCTCAAGTGACGACGAATCGGTAGCTACAGTGGATACTACAACTGGTGAGATAACTGCTGTGTCAGTGGGAACTGCAACTATTACAGCGACTGTGACACAAGAGAATGGAACAAAGAAGTTTACAGAAGCTTGTAAAGTGGAGGTTGTTGTTCCTCTGACAGGAATTGCTATAGACAAGACATCATTAGAATTAACCACAAATGGAGATAATACTACAGATGTATTAACAGTGTCTCCGAAGCCTACTGATGCGGTACTGGGAACTGTGACATGGTCATCTTCTGATGAAACGGTAGCAACCGTATCTGGCACTGGTGCTTCGGCTACTGTAACAGCAAAGAGATCTGGTACAGCCACAATTACAGCAACCGTAAAAGGAGAAAATGATACATACACCGTGACATCAGACGTTACAGTTACAACATTATTTGAATCTGTTTCATTTGATAAAATGTTGATTGAGCTAGAACAGGGCGAAGCAACGACACTGGTTTGTTCGATTACTCCAGCGGATGTAGCGATTGAGAAAATTGAATGGGTAAAAGAAGATACTGGCGAGCATGAAATTATTGCTATGACTGGTGGAGATGAAATCATAGATGGTAAAGCTAGTGTTAGCATAGAGGCATTAATAAAAGGAAGAACCTGGATAACCGCAATTATTACGCCAAAGCAAGGGGAAGGTGATTCGGTTGCATGTGAAGTGAACGTTGTTGGCAAGAAAGTGACTGGCGTTGAATTGCAGGATAAAAATGCAGCAGAAATAAGCGAATTGTCAATGACAATAGGTGACGAGGAGCAATTGACAGCAATTGTCACACCGGAGGATGCAGATAATAAGACAGTAACATGGACATCGGATAATGTAGACGTTGTAACTGTAGATAAAACCGGAACAATAACTGCAGTGGGTATAGGTGATGCAGTAGTTACAGCACAGGCAGGTAATGTGAAAGCAACTTGTAGTGTGAAAGTATTTAAGAAAGTTCAGGTAACACCAACAGTTCATGCATATACAGTGAATAAGAGAACGAGTAGTGGTTTTGAAGTGTCTGCAGATGTGAGCTGGCCAGAAACGGGAAGTACTAAGACGTTAGAGTATTCGATTGATGGCGGACAGACTTGGAGCAGTACAGGAGTATTTAGTGGATTAAAGGCATTCACTAAGTATACTGTTTGTACAATAGCAGCAGGAAATGCAGAGTATGAGGCAAGTAAAATTGCTACAGAAACAAAGGAAATATATACACTTGTACAGGATCCATATACCATTGATGTATCTATTTTTGCTGACGAGAATGCAGAGAAATATGTAGAAACATTTTATGCAGAGGATGGAACGCAGACAATAGCTTATGATGCAAAAACAAAGACGTTGACTTTGCTAGACACAGATACAACATATACTATTACAGGTGAAAAAACTGATCTAGTTATAACTGCACCGAATGACGGAGATGTGAATATTGTTTTACAGAATGCGATAATTAAGCGATTAGATGTTACAAAGCAGAATACTTCATCAGACGCTACAGTTGATATCGAGATTAAAGGTACTGTTCAAGTAGATGAGATTGTATCTAATAGTAATAATTATGTTACGATTTCTGGTACAGGTACTTTGAATGCTTCAAATATTACAGTAGTAGGGGAATTGAAAATTAATGGTTCTACAGTGAATGTAGATGCATCAAGCAACAATGAAGACGCAATAGTAGTAGGAAAAGTGGTCATTCGGGATAGTACGATAAATGTGATTGGTGGTAATGGTATTGTTGCAGAAACAGATGTCGTTATAAATGGTGCTGAGATGACAATCACAGGTGGCGCCGGTTGTGCAGGTATCGTTGCTGGAGAGAATATTACTATTGAGAATACTGAGCTAACTGTTAATGTCGGTGAAGGCTCGCAGCAAAGTGCAATTGTTGCGGATAGTATTGTGGTTTCGAGTGATAGCAAGATATCATCAGATAGTGCTTTAGACAAGCTTTATTCTTCTACACCAAAGGATGAGAATGGCAAGGAAATTGCAATTTTTACAGTACTCCTTTATAAAGAAGATGGTACAACACAGATGTTGAAGGCAAGCTTCTATTCAGGAAGTCGGTTTACTTTGCCAGATCTCACAAAACAAGCTGGTTGTATCCTTTCTTGGAAAGAAAAGTCGACAGGTAAGCTGTATGAGCCAAAGACCGTTGTTACAGTACAAAATGATTTAACCTTTGTGATTTCTATAGAAAAGATTAAAGTGACAAAGATTACATTAGATTCTACGTTAGAGACTATCACAGTAGGAGATGGTGTTGCCTTGGCAGAGACGGTAGAACCATCCAACGCATATGACGATAGCGTAACATGGACAAGTAGTAATCCGGATGTGGCAACTGTTGATAAAGATGGAAATGTAACAGGTGTTGCAGCGGGAGTGACGGTTATAATAGCGACCGCTAATGACGGAAGTGGCAAATCTGCAAGCTGTACTGTAACAGTGGTAGAAGCTGAACCAGAGGTGGTTGCAGTAGAAAAGATTAAGATTACAGGCGCAACACAGAAAGTGGCTCCTGGCAAGAAACTGAAGCTAAAAGCAACGGTATATCCGGAAAATGCTACAAACCAGACCATTAAGTGGAAGGTAAATAATAAGAAATATGCTTCTGTGAATAGCAAGGGTGTTGTGACTACTAAGAAGGCAGGTAAAGGCAAGAAAGTTACTGTGACTGCTTATTCTGCAGAGGATAACAGTATAAAAGCGACCTATAAGATTTCCATTATGAAGAACGCTGTGAAGAAGATTAAGCTCTCAGCAAAGACGACGGCCATTAAGAAGGGCAAGTCGGTGAAAATTAAAGTTACATTCGCACCGACACAAGGAATTAGCAAGGAGCTTATCTGGACTTCTTCAAATAAGAAGATTGCTACAGTCGATTCTAAGGGTAAGGTTACAGGAAGGAAAAAGGGTACAGTTAAGATTACAGCTAAGGCAAAGGATGGTAGTGGCAAGAAAGCAACTATCCAAATAAGGATAAAATAAAGTTGTGTAACGACAAAGTGCAAGGCTAATATAATAATCGAGACGTATTTTGTAAAAAGTGCAAGATACGTCTCGTTTGTTTTTTTTACTAAAAATATAGGGAAATTTTAGTAAAAAATAATAGATTATTTGAAATAGGAGTGCTATAATATAGAAGTTAGATTTTATTCATTTATAATAATTATGAAAGGAGAAATGTGAATGAAGAAGAGATTTAATGGAAAAAGAATCCTCGCAATTGCTCTTGCTCTTACCATGTTGGTAAGTGAAGTTGGCATGGTACAAGCTGCACCAGCTGATGAACAGGCAGTCGAGGCAGTTTCCGAAGAAGTAGAAGTTGTTTCTGATGACGCAACAACAGAAGTTGCATCTGAGGAAATGACAGAAGTTGCATCTGAGGAAGCAACAGAAGCTGCTTCTGAGGAAGTAACAGAAGCTACTTCTGAGGAAGAAGTTGTTATTTCTTCTGAGGAAGAATTAGAAGTACAGGAAGAGTCAACAGAGGTTGCTGTTCCTACGGTTAGTTCTCTAGCTGTACCAGGCAAGGTTGTACTTCGTCAGGATCACATCCTAACAGATGATGTGATTGACAAATCTATGATTTCGTGGGATGAGTTCCAAGAAGCAGATGGTTATCAAATTCGCTTTACAGATGCCAATGGATATGTGTATGCAAACTCTGAACCGAATGATGTTGAAGTTGATGAAGCGGATATGAGCTATGATGACTACGATGCCAGTAGCAGTTGGTATGATTGTTATTATGATATGGATGACTTGGATTCCTTATATTATTGTGGTTTCAAGAAGTTGGATAATGGGAAGTATACTATAGCTTATACTAAGGAAAAGGATGAGGATGGTTATGAAGATTACAAGTACTCTGTAGTTGAAGTGGGTCAGACTTATGCTGTTTCCATCCGTGCATATAACTCTGGAACTGTGACAAATGCAGATGGTACCACAGAGAATAAAACTGTATATGGTGAGTGGTCTGAACCTGTAAGCTATACAATTCCAGCAGAGTATACTTTAGAGAAGATTACTGACGTGAAGATTGTTGAAAGAGTAGATGGTAGCTCTTATTTGACATATTCTAAAGGTGATAACGATGATGTTCAGTTTGAGATAAAGGATTCTCAGGGTAGAGAATATTATGGTGGTTATTGGTCTACTGGGAAATGGAATTCTGAATTAGGGGAGTATGTATATAGTGATATAACATTATATCCATATTACACAGGATGGAGTAGTCAGCTTGATTTAGATTCCTTGTTTTCAGCATATGTATACGAAACGAAAGAAGGCGAGAAGACACCTTCTAGAGTGGAAGTAAAGGATGCAGAAGGAAACTTTGTATCTTATGTACAGCCGTTCCAGCCAGGTGAGACCTACACTATCCGTGTGCGTGGTATGTTATGGGGGGAAGATGGATATCTTACAAACCAGTATTCTGAATGGTCTGAGCCTGTTACATATACATGTGTAGACAATGCATTGCCAGAGATGCCTGGTCAGTTGGAATATGATGAGGATATTAATCGCGTATCATGGACTAAGGTAGATAATGCAGATGGTTATGAAATTGAGTTGAAGGATGCAAGTGGTAACTGGTTTAATACAACTGGTAACGATGAAGATGGCAAATTAATTATAACTAATTTGTTTAATTACAGTCCTTATTCAAATTATTTGTACTTGTCAAATTTAAGAAGTTATAAGTTGAATGCTGCTGGAACAGGTACAGAATATGTGACAGATCAGAATGGTAATAGTATAGTGGCAACTACTAAGGGCACCACCTATACTATTCGTGTGCGAGCATATAATGACAACAGAGCTGGTAAGAAGCAGTATTCAGAGTGGACTGCTCCGTATACATATACGATTCCTGTAGACAAAGAAGCGGCACCAGCTGTTGATCCGGTTAAAGTGGCGGGTGTTACTGTTAGTAAGGCAGGAAAAGTTACTTGGCCAGCAGAAGCTAATGCAGTAGCAGAGGCCGAGAAAGGCAGATATACGTCTTATGAAGTTGAGGTTAAGGATGCTGCAGGAAGAGAGTATTATGAAAACTGTACTCCTGTTCGTAATGCCGAGAATGTGATTACTTCATACAAGTATGAATGTCAGAAGGTAGATGAAACAAACGCAAGCACAGTAAGCACAAATGTTAGAGGTTTGTCTACTTATATTATGATTGACGGTGTATCTGAGCCGTTGATTTATCCGGCAACAGGCAATCCGGTAACTGCTTTTAATGAGTTAGGACAGACTTATACTGTTCGTGTGCGTGCTATCAGAAATGGAAAGAATGGTGAGTGGTCTGATGCAGTTTCATGCACTGTACCTGTAGATCCAAGTTCTGAAGGTGTGAACGCAAAGCCGGCACAGGTGACAGGTCTTTGGATTCAGACAACGGATAAGAAGGATGAGTCTCTTGAGATTTCTCCTGTAATGAGATGGAATAGTATCGAGAATGTGAGTCGTTATGAAATTGAAATAAAGGATTCTAAAGGCAATTTATATAGCTATTCACCAGATTATGCAAATGGAGAATATTTAACAGATTATCTTTGGACTTCTTCGTCGTACAGTTATATGAGCTCTTTGTCAGGTTATTATTCTTGGATTAAAGAGAATGGAAGTGCATTAACAACTATTAAGAATGCAGATGGTACAGACGCAAAGACTTTCCAAACAGGTGAAACATATACAATTCGTGTAAGAGCGGTTAATAGCTATGAAGAGTATGATGCAACAACACAGAGCTGGAAGGTAGTAGTAGAGCATGAGGGAGACTGGTCAGCACCAGTTACATATTCAACTTCTGTGAAGGAACCTTCAGCTGTGACAGGGCTATATTATGTGAAATCAGATGATGATTATTACTATTTCACATACAACGCGCAGATGGCTAATTCAAGCTTATATTATCAGATTGCATTGGATAATCAGTTTAACTCTGCATCAGTTGTGAAGGATTGGACACAGATTAATACAAGTTCTGATAAATTAGCAATCAGTAAGAATGATAGTTCATTAGATCCATCTACTACCTATTTTGTAAGAGTAGTGAATAGTAAATATGGAGCGCCAAGTGCTAGTATGGAAGTTTCTAAGTATAATGAGGTCCTTACAACTGCGGCAGTGACATCATTTACTACAGAGGCAAAGAAGGTATATCAGCCTAAGAATATCACAGGACTTAAGGTGTATTCTGAAAAGGAGTCTTACTATACACTTCGTTTTGATGCAGTGTTAGAAAGAGATGACAGAAATAACTTTGAGATTCAGATATCACCAACCAATACAGAGAATTCTTGGAGAACTGTATCTACAAATTCATGCACTTTGTATAAGAGTGATTTGTCAGCAGGAACCAATTATGTTCGTGCTATTGCATGGGTATATCAAGAGAATGAAGATGGTGAAGTAAAGAAGGTTTATGGACAGCCATCAAATGTAATCACAGTAGTCAATAATGATGCTATGACAGCAATTGGAAATATTAAATTTGTAGAGCATTATGACGGCAAGTATTATTTTACTTATACAGGTAATCTTAGATTAGATGAAGATATTCAGATTTGGTATTCTGATTCTAAGAACTTTGACACAAATAAAAAAGTTGCAACTACTACAATTACTTCAAAACCTTCAAATGTGAATAAGAAGATTTACATCAATAATATGAAGCCTGGTAAGACTTATTATGTGAAGGCTCGTACTAAAAATAATAATCCTACGTGTGCAGCAGATACATATAGTGCATTCTCTAATGTAGTGAAGATTAAAACTACAGTTCCAGATGGATATGTAGACAATAGTGTTGTAACAAAGAATAGTATTAAGCTTAATTTCTCTAATGATAATGATAATTGGGTGACTGGTTATGAAGTGCAGAAGAAGTCTACAAAGAATAAAAAGACGACTTGGACAACCCTACAGCGATCATCTGCTACTTCGTATACAGATAAGAAGTTAAAGGCAGATAAGACTTATACATATCGTGTACGTGCATATTACTTCGATTATGAAACTAACACTACAGTCGATGGTGATTGGTCATACTATGAGGCAATGACTGGATGGTCAGGTTCTTTGAAGTTGCAGGCAAAGGCGGCATCTAAGAGTTCTATCAAGCTAAGCTGGACTAAGATTAAGGGTGCACAGGGTTATGAAATTTACAGACGCGTGACAAGTTCAAGTGCAAGCCAGATTTCAAATGGAATGGGAAATGGATATTCAAAGTATAAACAGATTGCTAAGGTATCTTCTTCTAAGAAGAATTATACAGATAAGAAGTTGACATCTGGAATGTCTTATGAGTACAAAGTAAGAGCTTATAAGACAGTAAGTGGCAAGAAGGTATACATTGAAGCTGAGACAAGTGCTTCTCTTGATTTCTACTTGTATACAGTTAATAAGGTTCAAAAGTCTAATGGTAAGGTGACTGTGACATGGAATCCAGTATATACTGCAAAGGGCTACTTGATTGAGAAGTATGACCAGGCAAGTGGTAAGTGGAGTAAGTATAAGACTATTAAGAAGGCAAAGACTTCTTCTTATACATTCCCTGCAGCAAAGAACAAGGAATATGGTGATGAGTATCGTATCCGTGCATATAAGGGAACAGAGTACACAAATGCTATTTCAGTTATGGTGGAACCTGTACTTGCGGCACCAACTAATGTAAAAGCAAAGGTGACAAATGGCGGAATTAAGATTTCTTGGAAAGCAGTAAAGGGTGCAGATTATTATCGCGTATTCCGAACAACTAGTGCTGATGTTGTATACAATAAGGATATGAAAAATTATGGAGATCGGTATGGTGACGAAGTAGGACGCTATGTCGCAGACAATACTAAGGTTTCTGGATATCGTTACAGAGATTTAGAAGATATGAATGTAACCTCTGTTGAAGATAAGAGAATTGTATACTCTGTTAATGGTTATGATGAAGTATACTCATGGGGTCCTGAGACTGGTGTGAAGTATTACTACTATGTAGTTGCTTATAAGAATAGACCACAGTATAATTATTCGTATGACAATGATGAAGTGTATGATGATGATTATAATTATGCAACTGGTTACTACCAAAGTGGTGATAGCAAGGCAGCTTCTGCAACTATCAAGGAATCTAAGCCTGCTAAGACATCTATCTCTAAGATTTCTAGCAAGAAGAAGAACGTAACAATCACTTTCAAAGCTTCTAAGGATGCAGACGGTTATGAAATCGCTCGTTCTACAAAGAAGAAGAAAGGTTACAAGGTAATTGGTACTGTTAACAGTCCAGATACATTGAAGTATGTAGACAAGTATAACAAGAAGACCAATAAGATTAAGAAGGGTAAGACATATTATTACAAGGTACGTGCATTCAAGTATAATGCTGACGGATCTAAGGTATATTCTAAGTATTCTTCTGTAAAGAAAGTTAAAGTGAAATAATTGAGAAGTCGATAGATTTCTAGATTATGAATTAACAGACTCCCACGTGGAATGTCCACGTGGGGGTTTTTATATTATGTAAGTTTTTATATGATATATTCTTGGTTATACTACGAAACAGAAACGAAATAAATTGTTGTAAAGTATACAACAGCTGTAGAATTTTAGAAAAACATAGAGTTGTAATTAAATTATTGTATAAAAAAGACAGATATATGTAAAGTGTATTCATATGAATATACAACATGCATCTGTCCCTTTTTATATACGATATTTGATTTTAGCCCAATGATGCAAACAATGCTGCAATTTCATCTGCAGATAGCTGCTTATTTGGGTCATCTGAAACAGGTGTTACATTAACTGGTTCCACCTTTGCAATTGCCTCATCCATTGCTTTTTCTTCAGCGTTTGTATCTTTCTTAGGAGAAGGTTCTGCTGCGGCGAATAATGCTGCGATTTCGTCCGCTGAGAGTTGCTTGTTTGGATCCTCTGCAACCGGTGCGGTAACCTTCTCTTCTACTGGTTTTTCTTCCTTTTTAGGAGCTGGATCAGCTGCAGCGAATAGTGCTGCAATCTCATCGGCAGAAAGCTGTTTGTTCGGGTCATCATTCAAATCACCAATTGTTGTGACTGCAGATTTTTCGTTCTTGTGTTCTTCTATGTACTCATCAGATTTACCCACAACGGTAAAGGTAGGAGTAAATGGTTCCTCTTTTGGGGCTTCCTCGATAACTGGCTCTATCCCTTTCTTAGGAGAAGGCTCGGCCGCTGCAAACAAAGCAGCAATCTCATCCGCAGAGAGCTGTTTATTTGGATCCTCTGAAATAGTACCTGGGAGGTCTGGTTGCACTGGGTTGGTCTCTTCTGCGATAACCTCTGAAACGATATCAGATAGAGTAGCTTGTTGTGTTACTTCTGCCTGAATGTTCGCATTTACTTCGTCAAATAGAGCTGCTATATCATTATTAGTCAGTAAATCGTCCGTTGCCTCTGTGGTATCAACTAAAGTAGCTGGTTGATTTGAAATTGACGGAGCTGGGGCTGCTGGCATTTCACTTGCTTGTGCAGAAGCTGTCTGAGCTTCGCTTGACTGAACTGGAGCAGCTTGAACTATATTTTGTACAGGCATCTGGAAGTGCTGAATATTACTAGAGATATTCTGTAATTCATGTGCCACGTTGTTAAGCTGTAGGCTTAAGGTTTGATCTGGTCCTACTGGCTGTGACTTCAAGTAATCTACAATATCCTCCAAGGCAGCAATGACCTCTGCGTTGTTTGGCTGTATCTGGTCAAATCCCTGAATCATGGTATCGCTTAATTGGTTACGCAATTCCTTGATGGTAGATATCACCTTAGTAGTATTGGATTGATCATATTTGATCATCAGTTTCGTAGCTTTGTTTTGTGCATTGGAGAGGGAGGACAGGTTTCGGTATAATGCTTCCTGACTTTCAATATAATTATTCTCCAAGGTTGCAACTGCCTGAGCTGCTTGTTTGGTATATAAAAATGTTGCCTTTCCCAATTGTGCCTGTGTTCCGTTCATAGCCTCAAGCTGTTCAGAAATATCATTAATATAGTCCTTTAGCTGATTGTTTATATCTTTGCTTTTGGCTATGTTAAATGCAATTACATTCTGTGTTAATATGTAGGCGCAAATTAGGAAAATCAAACTCATTCCCATGACTGCAAAAATAATATGATGATACATAATCAATGTATAGATTAATGCAATTCCTGAAATTAGTGTCGTGAGCACGGAAAGTGCCAATTTGTTCTCTTGTCTGCTCATAAGTAATACCTCCACCCCAAACTTCTCTATCTGTAAATTGTGTTTTTTTGACAAATATTCAACATTTTACACAAGATGTTGTACAAACGTTTGCTTTTTGTGCGTTATGTAAACAGAGCCTCGTTGTACCTTTAAAATATGAAAAAGTACGGAAAATAAAGGCTTGTCCGTACATTATACTACAAAATGCTTGGTTCGTAAAGGAAAATTATGTAAACACAAGAAAGCAAAAGGACGTAATAAAATAATGTTGAAGGAGACAATATATAATGGTATAATCGAATGGATGTTCGGAAGTTTTTGGAAATATAGGAAGGAGATGAACTATGGATAAATTCGTATTACATTCGGAATTTCACCCTACCGGTGACCAACCCCAGGCAATTGAAGATTTGGTTAAGGGCTTTGAAGAGGGTAATCAGTTTCAAACCCTGCTTGGAGTGACTGGCTCTGGTAAGACGTTTACCATGGCGAATGTTATAGAGCGCTTGAATAAACCAACCTTGATTATTGCGCATAACAAGACGCTAGCAGCACAGCTGTATAGTGAGTTCAAGGAGTTCTTTCCTGAGAATGCTGTGGAGTATTTTGTTTCATATTATGATTACTATCAGCCAGAGGCCTATGTTCCATCAACGGATACGTATATCGAGAAGGATTCTTCGGTGAATGATGAGATTGATAAGTTGAGACACTCAGCTACAGCGGCATTGATAGAACGAAAGGATGTTATTGTCATTTCTTCGGTATCTTGTATCTATGGTATTGGTTCACCAGAGGATTACGAAGAGATGATGTTGACGCTTCGTACGGGGATGACGTATGAGTGGGATCAATTAATTACAGATTTGATTGATATTCAGTATGAGCGCAATGAGATGGATTTTAAGAGAGGAACCTTCCGGGTGCATGGGGATGTATTAGAGATTCTTCCGGTATCCACATTTGAAAATGCAATCCGTGTAGAATTCTTTGGAGACGAGATTGATCGCATGGTGGAATTTGATCCCCTTACCGGTGAAGTGAAGCGTGGAATTAATTGTGCATTCATTTTTCCTGCTTCCCATTATGTTGTTGCACAGGATAAGATTGAACGTGCGGTGAAGGAGATAGCAGAGGAATTGGATGAGAGAGTAGCTTATTTCAAGGAAAATGATAAGCTGCTGGAGGCGCAGCGTATTAGCGAGAGAACACATTTTGATATGGAGATGTTGAAAGAAACAGGTTTTTGTTCCGGTATTGAGAATTATTCCAGACCGTTGGCTGGTTTGGAGCCGGGAGCTACACCGAATACGTTGTTGGAGTTTTTTAAGGATGACTTTTTGATGATTATTGACGAGTCTCATATTACAGTTCCACAGATTCGAGGAATGTATGCGGGTGACCGTTCTAGAAAACAGACACTGGTGGATTTTGGTTTCCGTCTGCCGTCTGCTATGGACAATAGACCTCTTCGATTTGATGAGTTCGAGGATAAGTTAGATCAGGTTATGTTTGTGTCTGCTACACCTTCCGAATATGAGGCACAGCATGAATTACTGCGCACAGAACAGTTGATTCGTCCGACAGGTTTGTTAGATCCGTTGATTGAGGTGAAACCGGTGGAAGGACAAGTGGATGACCTGCTATCAGAGGTGAACAAAGAGGTGGAGAAGGGCCATAAGGTGTTGGTTACCACACTTACCAAGCGCATGGCAGAGGATTTAACGGATTATCTTCGTGACCAGGGAGTGAAGGTGAAGTATCTCCATTCTGATATTGATACGCTAGAGCGAATAGAGATAGTCAGAGACTTACGTATGGGCGTATTTGATGTGTTGGTTGGTATCAATTTGCTCCGTGAGGGATTGGATATTCCGGAGATTACTTTGGTTGCTATTTTAGATGCAGACAAAGAAGGATTTTTACGTTCTGAGACCTCGTTGGTACAGACTATTGGTCGTGCTGCCCGGAATAGTGAAGGTCGTGTAATTATGTATGCGGATGAGATTACTCGTTCTATGCGTATGGCTATAGATGAGACAAATCGACGTCGGGAGATTCAGGATGCATACAATAAGGAACATGGAATTACCCCGACTACCATTCAGAAGTCGATTCGTGATTTGATTACCACCTCTACGGATGAAGATATTGAGGAGCTGAATGCAAAGTACCGTGAGAAGGACATCGAATCTATGTCTAAGAAAGAATTGCAGGCAGAGATTAAGAAGTTTACGAAGAAGATGGAAACTGCTTCAGCAGAGCTTAATTTTGAGATGGCAGCAGAGTATCGTGACCGATTGAAGGAGCTGAAGATTACGCTGAGAGATTATGATGCGTAATTAATTTGTGACAGAATATGAATGATTGATAAGGAGTTTTTATGACGTGTGAATTCGCTTTATAAAGACTCTTTTCTTTTTGGGACTTGCACTTTACAATAGTATTGAAATTAGTTTGAAATAAAAATATGATATAGCTTTGGAATAAAAGGGAATAAAAAGGTTTGGAATAAAAATAAAAAAGTTTGTAACAGGGAATCATTTATTGTGTCATATAGTTAGAAGGAGGTGAGCAGGTGAAATATTATAACAAGGAAATGGATATCATTTACCGCAAGTATTATAAGGATGTATTTTGTTTTGCCCGCTCATTATCTGGAAATGTGGACGTCGCGGAAGAGGTCACACAGAATACGTTTTGCAAAGCGATACAAGCAGCTCACAAATTTCGAGGAGAATGTGATATCCGGGTGTGGTTATGTCAGATTGCAAAGAATGATTACTTTAACTATATGCGCAAAGAGAAAAAGAATCTAAAAAATTGTGCAGATGAAGACATTTTAGATACTATTCCGGACACAGTGGAACCGATTCTTAATCAGCTTGAGGATGTAGAAGAGGCAGAAGAGATTCGGGCTATTTTAGAGGAGTTGGAAGAACCTTATAAGACGGTATTTTCATTAAAAGTTTTACATGAGGTTTCTTATGAGAAAATTGCAAGGTCCTACGGAAAAACTGAGAGCTGGGCGCGAGTAACTTATCATAGGGCAAGGCTCAAAATTGTGAAGGAGCTTGAGGAAAAACACAAGATATAAGAGCGATATGGTGAATAATATTTAACCAAAGTGTGAGAATGCAGGAGGTAAACTATGAAGAAGATGAATTGTAATATTGCAAATGATTTGATTCCATTGTACATAGATGATGTGATAAGTAAAGATAGCAAAGAGATGTTAGAGGAACATATTATTAAGTGCAAGCAATGTCAACAGACAATTGAGAAAATGAAACAGGACATTCCAATGGTGGAGGAGAGGAATATTAATCCATTTAAGAAAATTAGAAAGAAGCTTGTGGTGCGTAGCATCATTATTGCATTGTTGTTAATACTAATTTTGGGGTTTTGGGTATTCTGTCAGATGACGTGGTTACCTGTACACTATGTCGGTGAGACTTTGATGAATGACATGGAGGTTTTGGACACAGAGGATGGTTTGTATCTGTACAGAGATGAATTAAGTGCAAGGGGTGACATTATTATTGTGGAAGATCATTTAGGGGTATTGAAGTTTTATATCGGAGAGTCTATACCAAATCGGTTTCGCCTTGCGTGGTGGTCGAGACCACATTATACCAAAATTGCAGAAGAAGTGCCACCGGTTGGTAGTCAGGAGATAACACAGGTGGCCTATTGTGATCCGGATGGCAATATATTATATGTTCTTTGGGAAAAGGACGCCGATGTGGAAGAATGATATATAACTGGAAATAATTATGAACGGTAGATGAGGTGGAACGGAATTGGAAAAAGAAAATAGTGAAATAACGTTAGAAATGTTGAATGAGAATCAGGTTGTCTCCACTTTGGAACAGGAAAATACACCAGAGACTATAGAGTCAGAAGAATGGGACAATACGGAAGTTTATGTGGATAAAGGGAATATTGAGAATGGGCACGAAAAGCGAAACAAATGGATTTTTGGGCTAGCTCTTGTTGTATTGGTTTTTGTGATTGCCAAGGCAATTAGTGGTTATTCTCCATATTATAACGATGCAGTGACGCATTTTTCGGATGTTGCACCGAGAGTCGGTAATAATGTGTATGGTTATATTGATGTACCAAAGGGATTTACGCTAGTTGGTTCATTTAATCCAGCAGATGAGGATTATGCTGGGGGAGCGGACGGAATTCCAGAGGGTGTCCAGCTAAAAAGTGAAGATGGAAAAATGTATATTGTACTTTCTCTGATTACTCCGGATAAGAAAAAGGATGATTACGTAGGTCTGGGCGATGGGACTTATATAGAGTGTGATAAAGGGAAAATTGTCACGGAAGCGGATCGGGTAACTGACTATTTTTTGGAAGACTTATACGAGAAGGGAATGTTGTCTCGAAATGAGGATGGAATATTATCACAAGGTGGATGGGTAGATGTCAATGGTTTGAAAGCCATGAGCTTTAACTGGATGGGTGAACGGGATGGTAAAACCTATCAGTATCAGACACATATTATTGAAAATCCAGATTATGAAGGATTATTCCAATGTGTTACGGCTGTTTTTACCAAGGGCAATGAAAAGTGTGTTGATTATGTGCAGACCTTTTCGCTAACGCAGGAAGAGCCACAAAGTGAGAAATTTGTAGAAGTGGAAGAACGAGCGGGATCCAAGACAACGGGTTATGTCAATATACCAAAGGGATTTCGGGAATTTGAAGGTGTTTGGTATTATGAAGTTGTGGATGACTTGAAAACAAATGCAGATTTTAAGTTCTTTGCTTCTGATGAATGTTATAATACGGATAAACCATTGTTTGAGGGTATGGTTTTGGTCGGTATAGAAAAGGACGAGAATTATGATGACAATCCACAAGAATATATGCAAACCAATTTATCAGAAATGTATGGTTATCTGGGATTGCTTGATTATGCAGATATGTCAAATGTGAAGCTTCAGGATGAGAATAAGGAGTTTGGTGCAAAAGCATTTCTTAGTGTAATGGAGCAGACATTAGGTCAAAATGGAACTTTAACAAGTGAACCGACAACGCTAGATGGGCATTCTGGATACCGCGTGACATGGAATGGAAGGGCTGTAGTAGACCGCGTAGAAATGTATTTGTCTTTCTATATATTAGACAGTGCGCAGGATGAAAATGTGGTATACATAGTGGGTGCGAAGGAACGAACGGCAGAGGGCCAGTTTTGGAAGTATCTGGATACCTTTAAGTCTAGTGACAGTCCACGTCCCACCAATGAAACGGATATAAGAGACTGAGATAACGAAGTACAGAACAACTCGAATGTTTGTTCTGTACTTTTTTTGTTTTGCATGATACAATGTTGGGGAATATATATATAGATTAAGTGAAAGCTAACTATAGCGAGTATAATTTAGCTAGATATAATCGAAGTGGATTTTAGGCATGCTAAGAAAGGAAAATGTGATGAAGCAGTATATTACAATCAAAGGTGCGAAAGAACACAACTTGAAGAATATAGATATTAAGATTCCAAGAGATGAACTGGTTGTTGTGACGGGATTGTCTGGTTCCGGTAAGTCGTCTCTTGCTTTTGATACCATTTATGCAGAGGGACAGCGTCGATATATGGAGTCTTTGTCCTCTTATGCGAGACAGTTTTTGGGACAGGCAGAGAAACCAGAGGTAGAGAAGATAGAGGGTCTTTCTCCTGCCATTTCCATTGACCAGAAGTCCACGAACCGTAATCCACGTTCTACAGTGGGAACAGTAACGGAAATATATGATTACTTCCGTTTGCTATATGCAAGAATTGGTATTCCTCATTGTCCGCAGTGTGGCAAGGAGATTAAGAAACAGACGGTGGACCAGATGGTGGATACCATTATGGAATTACCAGAAGGTACGAAATTTCAGTTGTTAGCGCCGGTGATTCGCGGTCGTAAGGGTCGGCATGAGAAGGTGTTAGCTCAGGCGAAGAGAAGTGGATATGTACGTGTGATTGTGGATGGTTCTCTCTATGATTTGTCCGAAGAGATTGAGTTAGATAAGAATAAGAAGCATGACATTTCCATTGTGGTAGATCGTTTGGTGGTAAAGTCTGGAATTGAACGCCGATTGAATGATTCCATTGAGGCAGTAATGAAATTGGCGGAAGGTGTTATGGTTGTAGATGTGGTTGGTGGGAAACCAATCAATCTAAGCTCTAGTTTTTCCTGTCCGGATTGTAATATTAGTATTGATGAGATAGAGCCAAGAAGCTTTTCCTTTAATAATCCCTTTGGTGCTTGTCCGACCTGCTTTGGTTTGGGCTATAAGATGGAGTTTGATATTGATTTGATGATTCCGGACCAGAACCTTTCCATTGCGGATGGTGCGATTGTGGTACTTGGCTGGCAGTCCTGTACGGATAAGAAGTCTTATACCAGAGCTATTTTGGATGCTTTGGCAGAAGAGTTTAAGTTTGATTTGAATACACCATTTAACCAGATGTCGGAGGAGGCTCGCAATATCATTTTGTATGGTACAGGTGGGCGTGAGGTCAAGGTGCATTACAAGGGTCAGCGTGGAGAGGGTATCTATGATGTTGCTTTCGAAGGATTGATTCGCAATGTGCAGAGGCGTTACAGAGAAGTGGGCTCAGAGTCTATGAAGGAAGAGTACGAGAGCTTTATGACCATTACGCCGTGTGACATTTGTGAGGGACAGCGCTTAAAACGGGAATCTCTTGCGGTAACGGTGGCAGATAAAAACATTTATGAGATTACAACTATGTCTATCGAGAAGCTGGTAGACTTTTTGGAGAATATGGAGCTTACAGATAGACAGCAGTTTATTGGTGGCGGAATTTTAAAGGAGATTAAGGCTAGATTGTCTTTCCTCATGAATGTTGGATTGGACTATCTTGCGCTTTATAGACCAACCGCATCTCTCTCTGGTGGTGAAGCACAGAGAATTCGTCTGGCTACTCAGGTTGGCTCTGGTCTTGTGGGTGTTGCATACATTTTGGATGAGCCAAGTATTGGTTTGCATCAGAGAGATAATGACAAATTAATCGGTACTCTGAAGCACCTGCGAGATTTGGGTAATACCTTGATTGTAGTAGAACATGATGAGGATACCATGCTTGCAGCAGATCATATTGTAGATATTGGACCAGGCGCAGGAGAGAACGGTGGACAGGTAATTGCTCAGGGAACTGCAGAGCAGATTATGAAGAATAAGAAATCAATTACAGGTGCGTATTTATCTGGTCGCATGAAGATTCCAGTACCGGAGACGCGCAAGCAGCCAACAGGCTGGATTACTGTAAAGGGTGCGAGACAGAATAATCTGAAGAATATTGATGTTGCATTTCCATTAGGCGTTATGACCTGTGTAACTGGTGTGTCGGGATCGGGTAAGAGTTCATTAGTCAATGAAATTTTATATAAACATTTAGCAAAGGAATTAAACCGTGCAAGAGTTAAGGCTGGGGACCATGATGGAATTGAAGGTTTGGAGCAGCTTGATAAGGTGATTGATATTGATCAGTCGCCAATTGGTAGAACACCGCGTTCCAATCCAGCGACCTATACGGGAGTATTTGATATGATTCGTGATCTGTTTGCCGGTACCAAGGATGCGAAGTCCCGTGGATATAAGAAGGGAAGATTTTCATTTAATGTGTCTGGCGGACGCTGCGAGGCTTGTAAGGGTGACGGTATCATCAAGATTGAGATGCATTTCCTTCCGGATGTCTACGTACCTTGTGAGGTGTGTGGCGGTAAGCGTTACAATCGTGAGACTCTAGAAGTTCAGTACAAGGGTAAGAATATCTTTGATGTATTAGATATGACTGTAGAAGAAGCTTGCAAATTCTTTGAAAATGTTCCATCAATCCTTCGCAAGATTGAGACTTTGAATGAGGTGGGACTTGGCTATATTCGTTTAGGTCAACCGTCCACAACCCTGTCTGGCGGTGAGGCACAACGAGTGAAGCTTGCCACGGAGCTTTCGAAAAGAAGTACCGGAAAGACGATATATATTTTAGATGAACCAACAACAGGACTTCATTTTGCCGATGTGCATAAGTTGGTGGAGATTTTGCATCGCCTTTCGGAAGGTGGTAACACCGTTGTGGTAATCGAGCATAACTTAGAGGTTGTGAAGACTGCGGACTACATTATTGATATTGGACAGGAAGGTGGCGACAAGGGTGGAACGATTGTTGTTGCAGGAACACCGGAAGACGTAGTACAATGTGAAGATAGTTATACAGGACAGTATTTGAAGAAGATGCTGGAGAGATAAGAAATCAAGACGTACTATGGAATGGAGATAAACGAATGACAAATGTAAGGTTTGCCGATAAGGGAATGACAAATTGTATAAGATTGAAAAAGTGGAAAAGTGTATTATTAGGAATGCTGTTAGTTGGAGTACTAGTTACTTTTGAAGGAGTGATGGTGGAAGCAGCGACCATTGATTTTAAAGCAAGAATTGTAGAACTACAGAAGAAGTTTCCAGATAAAAAGTATTGGAACAAAGTAGGTTTGTTGGTGGACAATTCAGATGGATATACAGACAAGGCTTGCTCCTTACATGGTGATGCAGGTAAAGCTGCAGGAGTGGATCACGTGTACAATACAAATGGTTGCACTTGCAATCATTTTGCTGGTGGTGGGCATTTATCTGCAACTCAGTGTATGGGATTTGCGAATAAGCTTGCTTATGATGTGTTTGGTGAAACCACCTGGACCAAGGTTAATAGTCCAACTACAACACAATTGGCCAGTATTAAAATCGGTGATATTGTTCGATTGGATTATAATAGTCATTCTGTGTTTGTGATTTCAAGAACTGGGAATAAAATCATGGTAGGAGAAGCAAATTATGGTGATCATTGTCAAATTAACTGGGGGCGGATTATCGATTTGTCCACTGCTAATGTGACTTACTATGAGCATGCAGCGAATTATGATACTGTGATTGGTTCACAAAATGTTGAAGTGGGAGGCCTGACACCATCAACCCAGGAAGGGACAACAGGAGAGGCAAGTACTTCGACGGAGCAGCAGATATCAGAGAGTACAACTGAAGCTACGACGGAGGCCACTAGCGAAGCTATTACCACTGAAGCGGTAACAGAAGAATCTATAACAGATGAGGTTGCAACAGATTTCACCGGTTGGAAGCAAACTCTGGATGGAGAACATTATCGATATTATAAGTCAGGTAAGTTGCAAAAGAACAAATGGCTGACGATTAAGAAGAAAAAGTACTATGTGGATAGCAAGGGCTACAGGGTCACGGGCTTTTACGATATCAAAGAGCACACGTATTACTTTGATGAAGATGGTGTATTGAAGACCAAACAGTGGTTTAGTATAAGTGATGATACTTACTATGCAAATGAGGATGGCATCATTTTGAAATCCCAGTGGCTGTATCATAAGAGTACACTGGTTTATGTTGTGGCAGATGGTAGTATTGCGAAGAGTGAGATTGTGAAGATTGGCTCAAAGCAGTATTATTTTAATTCCAAGGGAAAGCGTTCAAAGGGTTTTAAGAAATGTAAGGGCAAGTATTATTATTGTAATAGCAAGGGTGTAATCCAGAAAAAGAAATGGGTTACAAAGAGCGGTAAGAAATATTATTTGCAAAAGTCCGGTGTACGTGCACAATCGAAGCTTCTTAAGATTGGAAAATATCGTTATTATTTTAATGCTAAGGGACAGATGGTGAAGAATAAGAAAGTCACCTATAAGGACAAAATCTACAAAGCGGACAAAAAAGGTCGGTGTAAGTATGTGGCAGATGTGGAAACTACAGAAGAGTCACCACAAGACTACACTAATTCCACTGAATATACAAATGAGGCAACGACTCAGGCTGTGTCTACTATAGAGTAGATTATGGCAAATGTTGATGAATTCTTAAATACATTGGAGTGGATTGTCGACTTCTGGTAGATATCGGAAAAATTTTGAGGCTGATACCTACTGTTATAGCTTGTCCGTTCTCATTTATAATTGTTTTACGAATTTTGAATGACATTATAGGAGGACGTGACAATGAAGGAAGAACGTTACCTGATTAAAGAGGCAGCGGCTTTAGTCGGTGTGGAATCGCATGTGCTGAGATACTGGGAAGAAGAATTGAAGATGGATATCCATCGCAATGGGATGGGACATCGATACTATACAAAGAAGGATATTGAGCTTTTAACAAAGGTGCGCAATTTGAAGGAGAAAGGATTGCAATTAAAGGCAATTCGCAATTATTTGGATATGCGCAGAGAGCAGATTGCGAATGAGAACGCAGTTGATCCAAAGGGTAGTGCGTCATTGTCTGTAGAGGATGAGGTTTCTGAGGATTTGCAGAATGTGATTATGTTCGCAGAGAAGAGTAAGAATATTCAGGATGTACATAGTGATTTGGAAAAAAAGCAAGAACACCCACACGATGTAGCAGAGATAGATAAAGAGGCTGGTAGTGCACTGGAAATGACAAAGGCAAATCAGAATCTTGTTCCGGTAAAACAACAAATTTTATCAAATGAAGCGAAGATGGAGCAGTTCCAACAATTGATGAATCGGATTGTTTCCAGTGCGATTCAGGAAAATAATGATTTGATTGGAAAAAGTGCTGGTGAGCACGCGGCAAATGCGGTAGTGAATCAGATATCTGGAATGACGAAAGAGCAGGAAGAGCGCGCAGAAGAACGTTATCGTAAGCTGGATCAGACATTGCGTGAGATTCAACGTGCAAGGCAGGAGGCCGCGGCAACACATATACGTCCCGTAGACAAACGTAGACAGGCTCGACTGAATCGCAAGAGTAAGAGCACTGCACAAAGCAAACAGGAAACAAATAATGTAGAGTGTGCTTCGCATTAGTTTTTGTTGATTTTTTCGTAAAAACATAGGATAATACTATTTGTGGAAAGAATTAACAGAAAAACTTAGGTCATAAGCACAATTAGAATATAAGAACAAAAAGGAAGGTCACCGATGATGAAAAACATGATTAATTTTAGTAATTTTAGTAAGGAAGAGCTAAATGAGATTCTGGATTTAGCATATGATATGAAGAAGTCTCCAGAGAAATATTCAGAGGCGTTGAAGGGAAAGAAGCTATATACCTTATTTGAAAAGACTTCTACCCGTACGTTTTTGTCATTTTCAACAGGTATTACAGAGCTTGGTGGTAGTTATTTCAACCAGCTTTGGGAGGATTCGAATTTTGTTTTGGGAGAGCCAGTTTCAGAGATTAAGTATGTTTGTCGTAATGTAGACATTATTATGGCACGTTTGGTGAAGAATGAAACAGTGAATTTGTTTGCTGAGAATGTGACGGTGCCATTTATTAATGGTTGTGATTCGACTTATCATCCATGTCAGATTTTGGCAGATGCTTTGACATTTAAAGAGCATTTTGGAAGCTTGAATGTGAAGCTTATGTACATAGGTGCTAAGAACAATGTGTTTAACTCGTTAGTGGAATTTTTTGCAAAGATGGGCGAGGGTACTATTTATGGTTTGACTCCACTTGTGAATAACACTGCTGTGGAAGAGGATTTCTATGAGAAGGCAAAAGCCTCGGGTCATTATGTTGAGCTTGATCCATTTATGTCAATGGAGGATGCAAAGAAGTATGTGGCAGATATGGATGTATTATATACAGATACATGGGTAGACATGGAATTCTTCAACAATCCAGCATATCAGCAGCAGAAGGAAGAGACCTTGGCGAAGATGATGCCATACCAGATTAATAAGGAATTATTGGCTGGAAGTAATGCGAAGGTTATGCATGACATGCCAATGCATGTAGGTTTTGAAATCAGCCAGGAGGTTGTAGATGATAACTTAGATTTGATTTTGGATCAGGCGGAGAACAGACGTCATGCAGAGAAAGCAGTTATGGTAACATTATTAACTAAATAATAAGACAAATTGAAGCTCTAATATGGTATAATATATTAGGGCTTTTTGTTTAAGAAGAATGCTTTTTTAGCCGATACAATATAGAAGAGGTTTGTGATTTGGCATTTGAGTTTTGTGCTAAATTAAGAGTACATTTTAACTAGCCACGAAAGGGGTGACTGGTATGGAAATGCGTACAACTTTATGTATTCCAGAGGTTCTAATTAGCGAAGATCACATGACAGTAAAGTTGAAGCTGTGCAAGAATGTGAACGGTAGTGAATGGACTGTGGATGAACTGGAGAATTTAATTGCGTCCAAGGGTGTGAAGACTGAGATTTTTGAGTCTTCTATTTGTGATGTCATTCGTAATGAAATATATGATGTTGCCATTGAGGTGACAAGAGGTAAAGAACCGGTTCCTGGAAGGGATGGGTACTATGTGTATCATGTTGCAACACCGGAGGTAGAGGATGCACCGAGGGAGCTGGAGGATGGAACAGTCGATTATGTTAAGACAGCCACACATACAGTAGTGGAGGAAGGGGACTTGTTGGCAGAATATGTTCCTGCAACCAATGGTGAGTATGGATATACAGTGGATAATAAGATGTTGGCACCAAAGCGAGGGAAAGATCTACCAATGTTGAAGGGTAAAGGCTTTTATCATGAAAATGGTAAGTACTATGCAGCGAACCATGGCATGGTGGAGATTACAGAGCGAGGCTTCCGGATTACGAATTTATTGGAAGTGGAAGGCAATGTGGATATTAATTATGGACACATTGATTTTGATGGCAATGTGAATATCCGAGGTGATGTGAAGTCAGGCATGAATGTACGGGCAGCTGGTAACATCGAGATCAAGGGACATGTGGGCAACTGTCAGATTGAGGCTGGCAAGGATATTATTGTTCATAATGGTATGCAAGGAAAGTTTTCGGGTAAGCTGGTTGCAGGTGGCAATATCGAGTGCAAATTTTTTGAAAATTCCCAGGCGGTTGCAAAAGGTAATATTGTGGTACGTTCTGTAATGAATTCTCAGTTAGAAGCAGAAGGTAAGGTGACGGTTGAAGGTAAGGATGCAGTTGTTGTTGGTGGCTCTGTTCATGCAGTTCAAGGAATGGAACTAGCAGAAGCCGGGAATGATACGGAGATAGAGACGTTATTAGTAGCGGGTGCATTGCCAGATACATTGCGAAGAGATAGAGAATTGGTTGCTTTGATTACAAAAGTAGAGGGTGAAGTGGATTTGCTAGATCGCTCTGCTAAGATTATGGAGAGAATGGCGAATACAAATATCACGAAGGAAACCAATAACCGTCGGATGAAGATTATTCAGGCGAAAGTAATTAAATCCACGGAGCTTAAGAAATATCAGATGGAAAAGATGAGAAGTGAAGCGCTGATCCAAAGTGGTAAAGATGCAAATGTGGTGGTGCAAAAGGTTATTTTCCCTGGTTGTCGTGTGGAAATTGCCGGTGTTGGAATTGACGTAAAGCAGGAATTGAAGCATGTGAAATTTGTACTTAGGGATGGAAATATTGAAGCAGCTTTGTTATACTAGATGAGATTATAGATAGAGTTGGAGTGAGATATGTGAAGATAGATGTTTGGTTAGATGCAGCAGCAATTATTCTGTTTCTTGGATTTGGTATGGCAGCGCTAATCGCATTTTCAACAATTGATAAGCAGAAGGAGATAACGATTACTAGTCGTTATGGTCGACAGACAGGGCCATTGGAGATTGTGTATGTGAACGTTGCGTTGCTTTTGATTGCGTTGATCTTGTATCAGAACAGCTATCGTTTCTTGCCAGCGTTGTGCGTCTTTGTATTGCTCATTTTTTTTAATAGCCGAATGCAGAGTGGGATTGCACCAATTGGTGTGTTTATTGGAACCACCTATTTGGAGTGGAGCAAGATACAGGCGTATAAGATTATCAATGATGAGATAAGTACTGTGCAAATTAGAGTGTATGCGAATAAAAAACAATATGTTCTACGTTGTGGTAAGGAACAACGAGCGCAGGCAGAAGGTTATTTTTGGGACCATAATATACAGGAGAAAGCATAAGGAGGATGGATATGAGACATTTAATTGACCCGATGGATTTGACGGTGAAGGAGATTGATGAGCTGTTAGAATTGGCAGATGATATTATTGAGAACAAGGAGAAATATGCAAAGGTTTGTGATGGTAAGAAGCTAGCAACCTTATTTTTTGAACCAAGTACGAGAACTCGTCTTAGCTTTGAGGCAGCGATGATGGAGTTGGGTGGTAATGTACTTGGTTTTTCTTCGTCTGACTCCTCGTCTTCCGCAAAGGGCGAGAGTGTATCGGATACTGTTAAGGTGGTGTCTTGTTATGCGGATATTATTGCTATGAGACATCCAAAGGAGGGAGCACCATTTTTAGCATCCTTAAAGTCTGATTCTCCAATAATAAATGCAGGTGATGGTGGTCATAATCACCCAACCCAAACCTTGACCGATTTATTAACCATTCATAGAGAGAAGGGAAGACTTGATAATATTACGATTGGATTTTGCGGTGATTTGAAGTTTGGTAGAACGGTACATTCATTGGTAAAGGCGCTTTCTCGCTATGAGAACGTGAATTATATCATGATTTCTCCAGTGGAGTTAGAGATTCCGCAGTATTTGAAGGAAGAGGTTTTTGAGAAGGAAGGAATGACTTACCAGCAGGTTCGTACTATTGATGAGGTGATTGATCAGTTAGACATTCTTTATATGACAAGAGTACAGAAGGAACGTTTCTTCAATGAGGCAGATTATGTGCGATTGAAGGATACCTATATTTTGGATATGCCAAAGCTTAAGAATGCGAAGGAAGACTTGAGTATTTTGCATCCTCTTCCTAGAGTAAATGAAATTGCAGTGGAGGTGGATGATGACCCACGTGCATGTTATTTTAGACAAGCACTATATGGAAAGTATGTAAGAATGGCATTGATTATGAAGATGTTAGGGATTGCAAAACCGGAATAGAAAGGATAGGTGCAGATTATGAATATAGATAGTATACAGAATGGAATCGTATTAGATCATATTACAGCGGGCAAGGCAATGTTGGTTTATAAGTATTTAGGGCTGGATAAGTTAGATTGTTCCGTTGCGATTATTAAGAATGCAACTAGCCGTAAGATGGGAAGGAAAGACATTTTAAAAATAGACCATCCGGACTATGATATTAATTTAGATGTGTTGGGGTATGTGGATCCAGATATTTCAGTTAGTATTATTAAAGATGGTGTGACGGTGGAGAAAAAGAAAGTGGAGCTTCCGGAACAGATTGTCAATATTGTAAAATGTAAAAATCCACGCTGTATCACTACCACAGAACAGAGTGTAAAGCAGATTTTCAAGCTGACAGACAAGGAAAAACGTACCTATCGTTGTGTATATTGTGAGGCAGAGAATCAGGGGGAAGAGTTCTAAAGCTTTGTAGAAATGGTAATAATGATTGTGTTTTTGTGGTGGAAACCTATGCAAATTTCACATGAATTACAAAAAATCTTTACAAAATCAGCATTCGTGCTATAATTAGAATAATTACGTCTGCCGATAGGTGGGCAGAAAACCATACACGAGGTGCTTTATGGAACAATATGTTATAAAGGGAGGCAATCCATTAGTTGGAGAGGTTTCCATTGCAGGAGCAAAGAATGCTGCACTTGGAATTTTAGCAGCAGCCATTATGACAGATGAAGAAGTTATAATTGACAATGTTCCGAACGTAAGAGATACAAGAGTTCTTTTGCAGGCAATTCAAGGAATTGGTGCAAGAGTGAAATATATAAATGAACATACAGTTAAGATTTGTGGTGGTGCAATTAATCCACATGCAGATAATTGTGTAGATGACGAATTTATTCGTAAGATTCGTGCATCTTATTATTTGTTAGGCGCCATGCTTGGCAAGTACAAGAAGTCTAGTGTTGCTTTGCCGGGTGGCTGTAATATTGGTAGTAGACCAATTGATTTGCACATCAAGGGTTTTAAGGCTTTGGGTGCAAAGGTAGATATTCACAGTAGTATGATTCATGTTGAGGCAGATCGTTTGACTGGTAACCACATTTACATGGACGTTGTATCAGTAGGTGCAACAATTAATGTAATGATGGCAGCTGTTTTAGCAGAAGGAAAGACTACGATTGAGAATGCTGCAAAGGAGCCACATATTGTAGACGTGGCAAACTTTTTAAATAGCATGGGTGCGAACATTAAGGGTGCAGGTACAGATGTGATTCGTATTCGTGGTGTTGAGAAATTGAAAGGTACGGAGTATTCTATTATTCCGGATCAGATAGAAGCGGGAACCTTTATGGTAGCAGCTGCTGCGACGAAGGGTGATGTTACAATTAAGAATGTAATTCCTAAACACCTAGAGGCAATTTCTTCTAAATTGAAGGAGATTGGCGCAGTTGTCATGGAGTATGATGATTCCGTTCGAGTTGTTAGTAATCACAGACTACGTTCCACAAATATTAAGACATTGCCATATCCGGGATTTCCGACGGATATGCAACCACAGATGGCTGTAGTGTTGGCGCTGTCAGAGGGAACCTCTATTATTACTGAAAGCATTTTTGAGAATCGTTTTAAGTATGTGGATGAGCTGTTCCGTATGGGTGGACAAATCAAAGTAGAAGGTAACACAGCCATTATCGATGGTGTAGAAGAGTTTGTAGGTGCCAATGTAGTGGCACCAGATTTGCGAGCGGGCGCAGCGCTTGTAATTGCAGGCTTGGTAGCAGAAGGATTTACAGTAGTTGAAGATATTAAGTATATTCAGCGAGGCTATGAAGATTTTGATGAGAAGATTCGTGGTTTAGGCGGACAGATTGCTGCTGTAGAGACTGAAAAAGAAATTCAAAAATTCAAATTAAAAGCTGTTTAATTTTCTGATTGATAAACCGGAACACATTCTCTGGTGTTCCGGTTCTTTATCTAGAACCGTTTCGGTTCATATTTCATTTATTACAATAGAATAGAGTAAGGGGGTTGTTTTTGTGTACCATATTTTATTTTTGCACGAAATGCCAGAGTATGATTGCAGGGTTCAGGACTATCTACGATTAGCTGGTTATGAGGTGAAGGAAGCGTTGTTATCGGAACGAAGTTATGAAAATGAACTTCGTCGATATGACATGATTTTGTTTGATTACGTGGCGCCAGATACGTTGATGCAGGTGGTGGGACGTATCAGAAGTAAAGTTCAAATTCCGATTATCATTTTGTCCGAAGAAAATGATGAATGGGAAAAAATCAAGCTGTTTCAAGCTGAAATTGATGATTACATTGTAAAGCCCTATGGGCAGGGTGAGTTTTTAGCAAGAATTCAGGCGCATATTGAGCGATATAAACGATTAACGAAACCGATTGGAATTATCAGGGTTGAAGATTTGGAGATTCATGCGTTTAGCCGTAAGGTGTATTTGAATGATAATGAGGTGGAATTGCGTTTAAAGGAGTTTGATGTACTTTTATATTTGGCAAAGCACATGGATGAGGTGGTATCCAAACAGGAGTTATATGAAGCGGTATGGGGAGACGGATTAAATGATGGCTTATATAATTCTGTTGCTGTACATGTGAAGAAAATCAGAGGAAAGATCGAAAAGGATATCAATAATCCACGTTATATCGAGACAGTGTGGGGAGTAGGATATCGGTTGCGCTCTTGAAACTTGACCTTTGTGGATATATAATATGAGCAGACATAGATGTTTTAAAGGTTTGAGATTCTAGAATTGAGGTGGCGTATGAAGGTAGATATTTTACATGAGGATGCGGATATTATTGTTTGTGTGAAACCGTATGGAATGCCGGCACAGGGAGATAAAAGTCACGATACAGATGTACTTAGCTATCTGAAAAATTATATTTTTGAAAAGGACGAATTAGATGAGGAACCATATTTGGCAATGGTACATCGCTTGGATAGACCAGTTGGTGGAATTATGGTGTTTGCCAAGAACCAGGAGGCAGCTGCAAATTTATCGGATCAGGTGCAGGATGGTGGAATGATTAAGTTCTATCAGGCTGTGTTAACGGGCGAGCTGCCAGATGAATTTGGCACATTGGAGGATTACCTTGTAAAGGATGGGAAAACCAATATGGCGAAGGTGGTTCAAAAGGGAACAAAGGGTGCAAAGCATGCGGAGTTGGATTATGAAGTATTGGATGTTTTCGAGACAGACAATGGTATATTGACATATGTGTTAATTCAACTGATCACAGGTAGACATCACCAGATTCGTGTTCAAATGGCTAGCCGTGGAGCGGGAATATATGGTGACACAAAGTATAATCCGATTTTTGCAAAGACAAAACGCAGATACCAGCAGATTGCATTGTTTGCAACTCGTTTGGAGTTTGAGCATCCTACTACAAGGGAGCATATGGTTTTTAAATGCGAACCAGAGGGAGAAGCCTTTGAAGTAATTGAGTTAGATGAGTTTTAAACGGGTGGAATGGAATAAGAGTTGAAGCTTTTGATATTCCTTACAACAGAATAAGAACATACCTTGTGTATGATTCGAGAAGAAAGAGGGTAACCTAACATCAGTTGGCTATCCTCTTTTTTGGTGTGATTAAGGTGATGGAAAACAGATAAATGTTGTTCAAAAGATTTGAGGTGGAGGAAAATGGATTTGGAAAATATTTCGAATACAAATGACAAAAATGGTTTAAATGAAAACCAACAGAATTCTTTCATGTATAAAAATCTTCTTTTACTAATAGTTATTACTTTAGGAGTTTATTTATCCTTTCGTTTTTTGTTGCCCTTGGTGGTTCCATTTTTAATAGCGGGAGTGGTATCAATTCTTTACTATCCGTTCTTAAGAAAAATATATCGTAATTCTGATATTTGGGAAGGAAGAAAAAGAAGATGGATATTGGTGTTGTCGGTGGTGCTGTTTTATGTGGTGGTGCTACTTATACTGGGTGCGTTGTGTACGTATCTGTTCGGACAATGTAAAAGTATATGGCTTAATCTCCCCTTTTATCAGGTGCGATTATTGGCAATTATCCGAGATTGTTGTCAGCAGGTGGATGAGGCGTTAAGATTTACAAATGGAGAGAGTTATGCATATGTTGAGGGAGTAATAGGAACTGTGATGTCAAAGGATTTATCTGGGGTGATTCCGAAGGTGACAGGGTACTCTGTTCAGTTTGCGGGTAGACTGTTTGGTTTGGTGTTTGAGGTGATTGTCACGGTTATGGCAACCTTTTTTATGATTCAGGATTATGAAATGCTACGGGAAAAAATGATGAAATCTGAGTGGGGAGTTCACATATGTAAACTGGTTACGACGTGTAAAGAAACGTTGAAGGTATATGTGAAAGCTCAGGGATTGATTATGTTGTTGGACGGATTGCTCTGTACAGTTGCGTTCTTTATTATTGGACAGCCGTATTTTTTGGTATTAGGACCGATGGTAGCAGTGTTAGATGCATTACCTATTTTAGGCGCAGGGATTTTTCTGATTCCTTATGCTGTGTATTTGTTTGTTATCAATGAGGTAGGAAGAGGGGTAGTGATTTTGTTTGCTTACCTTGGATGTGTGGTTATCCGACAGATGACTGAACCGAAAATGATAGGAAATAAAATTGGAATGCGCCCCATTTATACGTTGCTTAGTATGTATGTTGGATTTCAGTTGTTTGGTGTCATGGGTTTTTTGTTGGGACCTGTGGGCGTCTTGATAGGCAAGGAGGTTTATGACTTGACACGAAATGCACTTGCAAATGCGATATAATAAAGCTATAATGTCAAATGTGCATCCTTTGCCCATTGTTTATAGATGGGTAATAGGTTAACTGATGCAAAACTGGACTTTGTGACTGGAAAAGTGTTCAGCAATAGAAGTAAATCTGGCAGGTAGAAGCTAGATGTAATAGAAGGAGATAAAGAAATGGCGAAGGATAAGAAGTTAGTAGAACAGATTACCTCTATGGAAGAGGATTTCGCACAATGGTATACAGACGTTGTGTTGAAGGCAGATTTGGTTGATTATACAAGTGTAAAGGGTTGTATGGTAATCAAGCCGGCTGGATATGCGATTTGGGAGTTGATTCAAAGCCAGCTGGATGCCCGTTTCAAGGAGACCGGTGTTGAGAATGTATATCTTCCAATGTTCATTCCAGAGAGCTTATTACAGAAGGAGAAGGATCACGTGGAAGGTTTTGCACCAGAGGTTGCGTGGGTGACTCATGGTGGACTTAATCCATTACAGGAGAGACTTTGTGTAAGACCGACTTCTGAGACATTGTTCTGTGATTTTTATGCAAATGAGGTGGAGTCTTATCGAGATTTGCCGAAGGTATATAATCAGTGGTGTTCTGTTGTTCGTTGGGAAAAGGAGACGAGACCATTTCTTCGTTCTAGAGAGTTCTTATGGCAGGAAGGACATACTGCACATGCAACGGCGGAAGAAGCAGAGGAGAGAACAATCCAGATGTTGAATGTATACGCAGATTTCTGCGAGCAGGTTCTTGCAATACCAGTTGTTAAGGGTCGAAAGACAGAGAAGGAAAAATTCGCAGGTGCAGAGGCGACATATACAATCGAAGCTTTAATGCACGATGGTAAGGCGTTGCAGTCAGGTACTAGCCACAATTTTGGAGATGGCTTTGCAAAGGCATTTGGTATTCAGTATACAAGTAAGGATAACAAGTTAGAGTATGTACATCAAACCTCTTGGGGCATGACAACCAGATTGATTGGTGCACTTATTATGGTTCACGGAGATAATTCTGGTTTGGTACTTCCTCCAAAGGTTGCTCCAACGCAGGTTATGATTTGCCCAATTATGCAGAAGAAAGAGGGCGTGTTGGAAAAAGCAGCTGAGCTTAAGGCTGTATTGTCAGATTACCGCGTGAAGGTAGATGATTCAGATAAGAATCCAGGCTGGAAGTTTGCAGAGCAGGAAATGCGAGGAATTCCTCTTCGTGTGGAGATTGGACCAAGAGATATCGAGGCAAATAAGGCGTTAATTGTTCGCCGTGATACTGGAGAAAAGATTGAAGTTTCCTTAGATGATATCAATGCAAAGGTAGGAGAACTTCTTGAGACCATTCAGAATGATATGTTTGAGAAAGCATTGAAGCATCGTGAAGAGAATACACATGTTGCTGATACCTGGGAAGCATTTACAGACATCATCGAGAATAAGCAGGGCTTTATCAAAGCAATGTGGTGTGAAGAGAGAGAATGTGAGGAAGCGATTAAGGAAGAGACAGGAGCATCTACACGTTGTATGCCATTTGCGCAGGAGAATTTGGGAACAGTGTGTGTTCACTGTGGAAAGCC
>JAGAQX010000018.1 GCA_017622535.1 Lachnospiraceae bacterium
ATCCTTTTTAATACAGTGATTCGCAACAGGAAATGCTTGCACGACACCATGATCAGTAATCGCAATCGCCGGGTGTCCCCACTCCTTTGCACGAGAAATAATCGCACCTACATCCACCACACTATCGTTATCACTATATACAGTATGCATATGTAATTCTACACGCTTATCCAAAGAAGTATCTGAACGCTTTGTAGTAAAATCTGGAATCGGTTTAATTCCCGCCACCGAATTCAAAGTAATCTCTTTAACAAAAGGATCATAAGATGGAATTGCCTTTACACGATAAAAGCCTTTTTTCTTAAAATCATCCTTCAATAGCTTCCAATCATCTTTTTTCACAAAGATTTTACCCATAATAGAATCTGTAAAGTCTGTAATCGAAAAGACAATAATTAGCTTTTCGCCGTTTTTAAGTTCCTTTTCCTCAATATCAAATACCTGTCCACGGACAACACATTCTCCGGTTGCCTCAGAAATATCAGAGATTGCAATCTCATCGCCTTCTGTATTATTGCCATAGATTACCTCTGGATCATGAATTTTGTTACGTCCAGCTGCAGATCGATTCCAATTATTTTGCTTTGCATTTTGTTGAGAACCACCATTCGCACCAGATCCATTGTTACCTGCATTTCCTTTCTTATCTACCTTGCCAGAATCCTTTGCTGAATCGGATTTCTGTTCCTTTGCAACAGTCTCTTCTTCTTCTATCTGACGACTCATGATTTCAGAAATCTCTTGTTTTAGCTTGTGTTCATTAGCTCTGCGAATTGTATTCTTTTGTTCTTCTGTATAGCTAAAACCAACCTTAATTTCAAATCCAAAACGTTCTTTGTATACTGTCTCTAAATATGACTTAATATCCGCTGAACGTGTTCTAGCAAGAAAATTATCCACCAAAGTAAGTGTAATAACATCTCCGTCTATGAACCACTCCGCCATCTTAACAAATCGGTACAAAACAGCTGATTCAACAGATAATTCAAACAACATACTCTCCTTATAAGCATCCGTTAATGTTTGAATATTGTACTGATCCGACAACTCATACTGCTCCATTATTTTAACACGCATACTTCCCTGAAAAATAAATGTAGCCAATGCATCTTCAATAAAATAAATATCCTGCTTTGATATAAGTACTTTACTAGTTATGTATATTTTTAAAGTCTTTTCTGACTTAACTAAAACCGCTTCCTTTACATTGACATGCTCTAATAAATCCATGATATCCTTCTGGCATGTAAATTGTGGAAATACATCAAAAAATCTTTTTATTTCTTCCATATTCGTAACTCCTTTGAAAAAGAAACTGCCGCACTTAAATTTGAATATCTATGTACGACAGTTTAACAATCCATTTTTCTAGTTCATCTTATAGTGGACATATATATTACATTGTATATACAATGCACACTATATTATTTCCAATTCTTCAATTCATCTTCAAGCACCTGGAGCAATTCTGCTTCTGGAACCTTCTTGACAATTTCACCCTTCTTAATTAATAATCCTTCACCATTACCACCGGCAATTCCGATGTCCGCTTCCTTTGCTTCACCGGGACCATTTACTACGCATCCCATTACCGCTACCTTAATGTCTAAATGTTCATAATCTGCAACTAAATTCTCAACCTGATTTGCCAATCCTATTAAATCAATGGAGGTTCTACCACAGGTTGGACAGGAAACAACTTCAATTCCACCACTACGCAAGCCTAACGTCTTTAATACAAGCTTTGCTGTCACAATCTCATTTACCGGATCTCCTGTTAATGAAACACGAATGGTATCACCAATTCCTTGATGTAAAATCAATCCTAAACCAACGGATGATTTGATATTACCTCTAGTAAGTGTTCCTGCTTCCGTAATACCAACGTGTAACGGATAATTCGTCTGTTCTGCAATCAATTCATGCGCCTTTACACACATCAAAACATCAGAGGACTTAATACTGATTACAATATTATCAAAGTTAAACTCCTCTAGCATATGAACCTTATCTAACGCACTCTCTACGATACCTTCTGCTGTAACTCCATTATATTTGGCAACTAGCTCCTTCTCTAAAGAACCACTATTCACACCAACACGGATTGGAACATGATAGGTCTTAGCAGCTTCAACCACCTCTTTAATTCGTTCCTTACCACCAATATTACCTGGATTAATTCGAATTTTATCTGCACCATTCTCCATTGCCATAATTGCAAGCTTATAATCAAAATGAATATCTGCAACTATCGGAATATGAATCTGCTTCTTAATCTCTGCAAACGCCTTTGCTGCAGCTTCATTATTGGCTGTTGCACGAATAATATCGCAACCTGCTTTTTCTAGCTTCAAAATCTGCTCAACCGTAGCATTGATATCCTCTGTTTTTGTATTCGTCATTGACTGAATAAGAATTGGATTACCACCACCAATTATCCTATCACCAATCTGAACAACCTTTGTATGTTCTCTCATTTTATCACCCCTTTAAGTGTTACTGAATAAGTTTAAAAATGTCCTGGAACATGACCACTACCATTAAACCGATCAACAATATAAATCCTGCTGTATTAATCCATGCTTCTTTGTCCGCTGGAAGCTTCTTCTTAAATATTGCTTCTACCAACAATAAAACGGTTCTACCACCATCTAATGCAGGCAGCGGGAGTAAATTCATAACACCAAGATTTGCTGACAACATGACACAGAAATTAATCATATTCAATACAACATTCAGAATTGCGATTGAGGTATCTCCTTCGGCACTTTCCTTTGCAGTATCTATTGTATCACTCATCATGGACACAATACCAACTGGTCCAGACAAATTCTTTAATCCAAGCTTACCTGTTACCAAATATTGTAAACTTAAAAAAGTAGTTTTAATATTATAACGCAACTCATATACACTATATTTTAAGGTATCTATTGCATTACCCTTTACTCTTCCACCAGAATAAATTCCCATCAAATAACCGGAGTCTGTTTTTTCTGGTTTAAAAGTAAATTCCTTCTCCTCACCATTACGATTCACGGTAAGAGTAATTGGTGCACCAGTCTGATTAAACTGTGTATATACAAGTACCTCTCTAAAATTATATATTTTGTTACCATTATACTCAGTAATTACATCTCCGACCTGAACACCAGCTTCCTTTGCAGGACTCGTCTCAGAAAAATCTGTAATTGCTGGTGAATCAAAACCTATCATTCCCATCAAAACAATTGCAAGAATAAATGCAAGAATAAAATTAAAAATCGGTCCAGCAATTACAACTGATATTCTGGCCCACACTGACTTTGTACTAAAGGAATTTTCATCCTGCACATCCTCATCCTCGCCAAGCATCATACAATAACCACCCATAGGAATTACTTTTAAAGAATATTTGGTTTCAGCCTTTTGAAACGAGAACAAAGTTGGCCCCATTCCTACTGCAAATTCCTGAACAAAAATTCCATTCTTCTTTGCTAAAAGAAAATGTCCTAGCTCATGAAAAAAGATAATTGCACTAAATACAAGCAATGCAATTAATACATTAACTGTTGTATTCAATATGTTACTAAACGAACTCATGATATCCACCTGCTCTCAATTGTTTCATATACCCATTGTTCTGTCTCTAATATCTCTTCAACCGTCGGGTTCTCAATTACTTTATGTTGTTCCATACAAAAACCTATCATATCATAGATTTCCAAAAAGCGAACTTTCTTATTCAAAAACTTCGCAACTGCAAGCTCATTTGCTGCATTCATAACTGTTGGCATACTTCCGCCAATCTCTAGCGCTTGATACGCATACTTTAACCCAAGAAATGTATCCATATCTGGTTTTTGGAATGTGATCTCCCTTAATGTTGAAAAATCCAACCTCTTACCATCCAATGAAACACGCTTTGGATAATATAATGCAAATTGAATCGGAAGACGCATATCCGGGGTTCCTAGCTGTGCCATTACAGCCCCATCCTCGAACTCAACCATAGAGTGAATGATACTTTGTGGTTGTACAACCACTTCTATATCAGAGGCATTAACATCAAATAACCACTTAGCTTCAATAACCTCTAATCCTTTGTTTACCATGGTCGCTGAATCAATCGTAATTTTCTTACCCATTGCCCAATTTGGGTGCTTTAAAGCCATCTCCAAGGTAACTAATTCCAAATCCTTTCTTGACATTCCACGGAAAGGGCCACCTGAAGCAGTCAATAAAATCTTACTAATCTTGTTGTCGCATTCACCATTTAAACATTGGAAAATAGCGGAATGTTCGCTATCTACCGGCAAAATCGAAACATTGTTTTCCTTTGCCAGTGGCATAATAATGTGTCCAGCAGTTACTAATGTTTCCTTATTTGCTAATCCAATATCCTTACCTGCCTTAATTGCTGCAATCGTAGGCTGAATGCCAATCATACCAACAATTGCGGTAACTAATATGTCAGAGGACTCAATCGTAGCAACCTGAAGTAAACCGTCCATACCAGATACAACTTTACATGTAGGAGTTACATCTGAAATCGCATCACGAAGTTCGTGTGCCTTACCTTCACTCCAAACAGCAACTAGTTGTGGATGAAACTCACGAATTTGCTCCTCTAATAAAGCAATATTACTACCAGCTGATATCGCAACTAAATTCAAATCATCATTATGTCGAATTACATCAAGGGTTTGTGTTCCAATGGAACCTGTCGAACCCAATATAGCTACATTTTTCATTCTATCCTCCTACACAAGAGAAGTTCCATTCATACTAGTATAAATGAAACTTTCTTAAATCCTTATAGTATATTAAACAACTCCACTAAATAGTATATAATCGGTGCAGTAAACAAAATACTATCGATTCTATCTACAATTCCACCATGACCCGGAATCAAATTACTATAATCCTTAATATTATTATCTCGTTTAACGGCTGATGCTGCTAAATCACCAATCACAGCCGGAATTGCTCCTAGTGCAGCAATTATTCCACAATAAATACTTGAAAATGGAATATATTTAGCAAATACAAATCCATACAACCAACCAATAACTCCAGCACCTACAACGCCACCAACAAAACCTTCAACACTCTTGTTGGGACTCACTTTCGGCGAAAACTTATGCTTACCAATTGCACTTCCTACAAAATAAGCACAAATATCATTAATCCAGCTTGAAATTAGAACAAAAAATGCTAATAGCAAGCCCGCTTCCATAGCACGAATTCTCAAGACAAACGAAAGCAATACCGCTACATAAACAAAAGCAAAGAATGCTCTCATCATATCTATATCTTTATACTTCGGAAATGTGCAAACATACACAGCTAATATCAATAACAAAAAAACAATGATTGTTGGTAACAAAAATTGTGTTTTATTAAAGTAAATGAATATATACCAAATAACAGTCGCAATAAAGCTAAACACTGCAAATGGTGACTTATCCAGTGAATATACTTTGAGAATCTCATTTACACCAACCAATGAAACAATTGTCAATATGATTGCTGATATTAGACCACCAGCGAACAACGCCAATAAAGTGATCAATCCAACCACACATCCACCTATTAACCGATTCTTCATGTTAAACTATACCCCGCCAAAACGACGTTCCCTTCCATTATAATACCGAATTGCTGTCAATAAATCCTCCTTGTTGAAATCTGGCCATAATACATCTGTAAAATAAAACTCTGTATAAGCCAACTGCCATGGTAAAAAATTTGACAACCTCTCTTCTCCACTGGTTCTAATCAACAAATCCGGATCAGGAAGTCCAGCTGTGTCTAGCTTATTACTAATCAGTTCTTCGGTAATATCAGAAGGTTGTATTATTTGATTAGCAACATCTTCTGCAATCTTTGCAACCGCACGTCGAATCTCATCTCTACCACCGTAATTGATGGCGATTGTAAACTTCAATCCTGTGGCATCCTTTGTAGCCTCTTCTAGCTCATTAATTCGTTCAACTAATTTGCTATCTAACGCCGTTTTATCTCCAATGACACGTACTTGCATATTATTCTTCGTAGAACGTTCAATACAGTCAATCAAATACTTTCCTAATAATTTCATCAGAGCATCCACTTCATCCTTTGAACGCTTCCAGTTCTCTGTGGAAAAAGCATAGACTGTAATATATTCAATTCCCATCTTATAACCGTCTTCAATAATCTGTTCTACCGTTTTTGAACCCTGAACATGACCATAATTACGAGGCATATTGCGTTTCTTTGCCCATCTACCATTGCCATCTAAAATGATTGCAACATGTTTAGGAACATTTAAGTTTTCATCTTTAATCGCTTGTAAGATCTTTTCCAAATCCGCCTCCAATTATACAGTCATAATCTCTTTTGACTTATTCTCAATTGCAGACTCTACCATGTCCACATACTTATCTGTAAGCTTCTGAACCTTCTCTTCATAGTCCTTTTGCTCATCCTCAGAAATCTCATTGGCTTTTAACTGTTTCTTAAAATAATCATTTGCATCACGACGTACATTACGAATTGCAACTTTAGTATTCTCACCTTTTTTCTTGATATCCTTTACTAAATCTTTACGACGTTCTTCTGTTAACTCTGGGAAGTTCAAAATAACAGACTTACCATCATTATTAGGAGTCAAACCTAAATCAGAACAAAGAATAGATTTTTCAATTTCTTTTAACAAGGATGCTTCCCAAGGTGTAATCACAATTGTTCTTGCCTCCGGAACACTGATGTTACCCACCTGCTGCATAGGAGTTGGTACACCATAATATTCAACCTTCAACTTATTTAAAATATTTGGATTCGCACGACCTGCACGAATAGTAGAATACTCACTCTCCAAACTTTCTAATGACTTTACCATCTTGTCCTCAAACTGCTTCAACATAACTAATTCCTCCTATCATACTGTATGCTTTTAAATTAATTTTCATTATTCCTTTATTATGCTTCGATATAAGTACCATTTGATTTTCCTGTCATCGCCTTCACGATACTATCTTCATCATTCAATCCAAATAACATCATTGGCATATGATTTTCCATCGCTAAAACAGCTGATGCAAGATCAATTACTCCTAATTGTTGATCTACAATATCCTTCATCTGCATTGTATCATATTTCTTAGCATTTGGATTTGTCTTAGGATCACTATCATATACACCATCAATGGCTTTACCTGATAAAATCACATCTGCTTCAATCTCAATTGCCATTAAAACTGTAGACATATCAGTGGAAAAATATGGATGACCAGTACCTCCTGCAAAAAATACCACCTCGGAATTATTAAGAGCATCTACAGCAGAATCTTTCGTAAATAACTCTGTCACATTACCACAAATAAATGGTGACATGATTCTTGTCTTAAGGCCAACTGTACGGAACATGTCTGCAGCATAAATACAATTCATAACAGTCGCTAACATTCCAATCTGATCCGCTTTCACACGATCCATATTCTCCGAGGTTCTTCCCCTCCAAAAATTGCCGCCACCAATAACAATTGCAACCTGCTTGCCAGCATCAACAGCACTCTTAACTTGTCTTGCAACATCTAAAACTGTTTTTTCATCAAAACCTTGGTGTTTATCACCAGCTAAGGCTTCACCACTTAATTTTAGTAATATACGATTCATCTCCATAACCAATCTCCTGTATTCTATTATTAAACAAAATATTCCAGCATTATGCAAAGAAGCTCTTAACGTCAATATCAGAATAACTCTGTGAACAGAAACCTTCAATTACCGCACCATTATTAATCTGAACAGAACGGGACTTGATATTACCCATAATAACCGCTGTAGAATCAACAATTACCGGTCCCTTAACATCAATATCACCATTAACTGCACCAGCAATAACTGCAGATTCTCCTTCAATACCACCAATAATCATTGTACCGACGCCAACCTTCACACTACCATAAGACTTCACATTGCCTTCAATACGTGCACTGTTTGCATATAACTCACCTGCAGTGATATTACCAATTACATTACCACCAACTACTACTTTACCCTTACATACAACACTACCTTCAATTGAACCAATAATATCAATAGAACCCTCTGTTTCTAAATCACCCTTAATTTTTGTCCCCTTGGTAATATAAGTAGTGTCTGGATCAGCCTCATCTACATTAAATACTTTTTCTTCTACTTCCTTTGTAGCCTTCGCATCTTTATTCTCATCTACAGAATTAATCGAAATTACATCCTTTTCCTGGCTCATTGTATTATCCTCCAAATTATCATCATCCTTAGTTTCTAAACTTTCTGTCGCTGTGTTTGTTTCAAACTGTTCTAAAATATCATCTAATATAGCTTCTTCTGCCTTCTGCTCTTCAACAACCGGCTCTTCCATAACTGGTTCTTCGATTATTTCTTCATCAATTTCTTCGGCAATCTCTTCTATTTCAACTGATTCTTCGATTATTTCCTCAACAACCTCTTCTGCTTCAACAAGCTCATCGTTTGTTTCCTCAACAACCTCTTCTGCTTCAACGAGCTCATCGTTTGTTTCCTCAACAACCTCTTCTGCTTCAACGAGCTCATCGTTTGTTTCCTCAACAGTCTCTTCTATTTCTACTGGTTCTTCGATTATTTCCTCAATAACCTCTTCTGTTTCTACTGGTTCTTCGATTATTTCCTCAATAACCTCTTCCATTTCGACTAGTTCTTCAATACTCTCTGCCTCATTGACTGATGATTCTACTAGCTCATCATCAATTTCTGTCTCATCAATTGCCTCTTTATCACTTTCTTCTATAACTGTTTCCACCGAAGTATCATCTGCACAAGGTTCTTTATTATCTTCAACTTCATTCAACTCCTCAGAAACATCATTGGAACTGACAGTATCATTTGCAATACTATCTAGTAATGCATCTAAATCCATACTTGCATCTACAGGTTCAGACACCAAATCATCTAGTTTACTAGCAGAAGCTTCCAACTGATCAAGTAACGAATCAACGGATAGCTCCTCTTCCACATCTGTTACCTGCTTAGTTAAATCAACTTCCTTATCCACTACTTCCTCAGTATTTATCTCATTTGCATTCTGCTTCATTGCAAGCTGACTTAATAATTCTTCAACAGACATATCCATAGTATTAACTTCCATGTCATCATCTAGCAACAGTTGAGGATCATTCTCATCACTATATAACTCATTGTCCAATAAATCATCAATCTGATCTAGCATATCTTCTGGAGCAATATCCATTTCTTCATCTGTGATATTAAGCTCTTCGTTAGTAATGTTCTTTTCTTCGTCAGTAATATTAATATCATCATCTGGAATCGTAATTTCTTCATCACTAACATCTAGAGCATTATTCATAGCATCACCGGAAGTGCGATTATCTAAAGTATTGTTTATTTGAATATCATCCTTCAAAACAGACTGTGACGTAGCCACATCATCCCCATTATTAACGGTAGGCTCTTCCTCAGATACTTCCGCTTTAACCTTTTTAGAACGTGACAATCTCTTTTCCTTTACCGGCTTTTCTTTTGTGCTCTTTTCCTTCGTAGTTTTTTCTTTTACCTTCTTAACCTTCTTAGGTGCTTCCTCTACTTCATCTTCTATTGTGTCATCAATAATTTCATCTTCATCATACATCTCATTACCATCAGGCATCAATTCATTCATCGCCTGGGTAAAATCTGCTTTAAAATCCTTAAAAAAACTCATCTTATCCTCCTATATTACATATATAAGATCTCTTGTGCCACCACTGCATCGTTCTGCGAATAAAGCTTATCAACCTGTTCCTCTAGTTTCAAAACCTTGAAGACCAAAAGAAAGTTCAGAATAACAGACGTAAATAATAATACAACTGCCGCTACGACAATTAATGACTTCAATCGATTCACTCTATTCCTTCTGGCTGCCTTATTATTATGCACTTTTTTATTGTTATTACTAGCTGGCATGTCCTATATCCTTTCATTCTGATTTCACTCTACAGAAACCATCACACGATTAGAATGAATTATATCATAATATGAGATAAATTGAAACCTTAAAATGACAAAACAAAAAGAAGAGTATTCCTTCAAATACAATTGTATTTGAAGGAATACTCTTCTTTTCACAATTTAACAATATATAATTTAGAATTTAATCTTCTCCAATGGTGTCAAATACTGTGCTTTACGGTTTTCCTGTTCAGCAACATATGACTGATCACCTGACGCATGCAATTCCTGTAAATATAAATGATGATTTTTCCAAATCTCTTCATTGTTCTTACCAAGCAATAACATTGCAATGCTTGAACATTGATCTGCCGCACGCTCAAAATAGGTAAGCATATCCATAAAAATCAAACCAGAATTGATAGAACAAATACCCTGACACAAACGGTCTGTATGACGATTCTTAAGTAACAAAACCATATCATCAATTACTTCTTCTAATGGTTCAATACGTCTTGCAGCATAATCATTATCATTTTCTAATGCATCAATCGTCAAACGAAGAATCTCTGTTACAGCATCACCAATAATCGCCAATTCTTTTCTCGCACTCTTTGAAAACTTCAAATCAGAATCACTCATCTTCTTGGCCAACTCATCAAAGTTCGTTGCATAATCACCAATTCTTTCAATATCACGAATGCATTGCATTAACATACTATGCTGGCGTTTATCATTTTCTGTTTCAATATTGCTGGATAAATCTATCAGATAATTATCCGCAGCATCTGTAAAACGATCTAAACGTTCTTCTGACTTATTAATTACTTCTGATTTATTCTCATCATATTCCTTAAATTGCTCTAAACTTAACACAATATTCTCTTTTGCTAAAGTAGCCATATTGACAGAAAGCTTTGTTACCTCACCTAATGCTACAGCTGGAGCAATCATAAGCTTTGTATCCAAACCAGCAAGTTCTGGATACTGTTCCTCTGCTTCTTCTTCGTCATCCTTTACAAATGCACATGCAATATTTACTAATAGATTTGTAAATGGCAACAACACAATCGCAGTAATCAAATTGAACAATGTCTGAAAGTTTGCAATTACACCGCTATCAACGGTACTTGTCCACAATGTTGTAAAGCCACCAGCTTGACGAATAATTGACATAGCGATCATAAACAAAATGGTACCTATCGTATTAAAAACAATATGTACAATTCCTGTACGTTTTGCATCCTTAGACGAGCCAATGGAACATACCAACGCTGTTGTTACACAAGTACCAAGATTGATACCCATAATAATTGGATACACCAATTCAAACGTCATTACACCTGTAGATGACAACGCCTGTAATATACCTACCATAGCAGATGAACTCTGTACAATAACAGTTAGAACCAAACCAGTAAAAATACCAAGTAATGGCATATCTGTAAAATATCCTAAAATGTTAACAAAGGCATCTGATTCAGAAAGTGGCTCTACTGCATCTGTCATTGAAAGTAATCCCATAAACAGAATACCAAATCCTAAGGCAATAAGACCAATATTCTTGCTAGTTTCCTTTTTCACGAACATAATCAGAATAATACCAATAATTAAAGCAAGTGGTGCTAAAAAATCTGGTTTAAAAAAGGCAAGAACTGAATTACCAGAAGAATCCACATCCATCAAACGAATAATTTGAGCTGTCACAGTTGTACCAATATTGGCACCTAATACAATACTTACTGCCTGGCGTAAATTCAATATACCAGCACCGATCAAACCAACTGTCAATACAATCGTTGCAGTAGAGCTTTGAATAATCGCAGTTACCAAAGTACCTGTTAACAAACCTAAAAATACATTCTGTGTCAATTTACCTAACACATTCTTCAATGTGTTACCTGAACCCTGTTTCAAACCATCTCCCATGATCTCCATTCCATAAAGGAACATAGCGAGACCACCGAGAAGCTTTACCGCCATCATTATCGCGTCCATCTTATTTTCTCCCTTAAAACTAAAAATATTGGAATATTTTTTATATCCCAATACATAATGATACTTGATTTGACATAAAGTGACAAGATGTAATTTTATAAATATTTTATCAAAATTTAATACAGAATTAACAAACTTATACGAGCCACACCTATTCGCAGACCTTCGGTCTACTCATAGTCGGCTGTCGCCGCATAAAGACTTTTTCATTTTGCACAAGCAACGACTATCTCACCTTCACTTCGTTTCGGTTCGATATCCGTGCGTCGCAGGATAAATATACAAAAAGAGCCGACTTTGAGTAAACTCAAATCGACTCTCTTTGTATATTTGCCTTGCTTGTGCTAAACGCTTACTTTCCTGCCATCTGAGCAGCCACCTCAGCAGCGAAATCTTCATTCTTCTTTTCCATACCTTCACCAACTTCGAAACGAACGAACTTTGTGATTGTAAGATTTTTGTTAACTGACTCAAGATATTTAGCAACTGTCTGCTTACCATCTTCAGCTTTAACATAAACCTGATCAAGAAGGCTGATTTCTTTCAACTGCTTAGAAATACGACCCTCAATCATGCCACCAAAAATCTTATTGTCTACGATGTTAGCCTTGTCCTGCATAGCCAAGTCACTTAATGTAGCCTTAGCAGCATCTGAAAGGAAGTTGAACAAATACTTGTCATTCTTCTTCTCTTCATATACAGCAAGATCCTCATCAGAGAATAACTTATCATTAACAGCCTTGTCGAACAATGCATTTAAAATTGGCTTTGGAAGTGAAGCAGAATCATTCAATGAACTATCTACTGTAATATCTCTCATCTTATCAATTTCATCCTGAGAAATGTCAGCTCTACCAATATACTGTGGGTTCATAGCAGCAACCTGCATAGCAACATTCATTAAAGCTTCCTTCTCAGCATCACCATTGTCACCTGAAGCAGCAACTAAAACACCAATCTTACCACCTGCATGAAGATAAGTTGCTACACAATCACCAGAAACCTTTGCAAATCTACGAACAGATAACTTCTCTCCAATTGTAGATGTCTTCTCTACCAAAAGCTCCTGAAGACCATTCATAGCAAGAAGTGAATCGATATCTTCCCCGTTCATGCCACCATTTAATCCTGAAGCAAGAGCATTGTCAGCAATTGTCTGCACAAACTCCTGGAATACTTCATTCTTAGCAACGAAATCTGTTTCTGAGTTAACCTCAACAACAACTGCATCTGTACCATTAGTAGCTACACGTGCAATACCTTCAGCTGCAATTCTGCTAGCCTTCTTCTCCATCTTAGCAGCACCACTTTTTCTTAATACTTCAACAGCTGCTTCCATATTACCATCAGTCTCTGCAAGAGCCTTCTTACAGTCCATCATTCCTGCACCAGTTAACTCTCTTAACTCTTTTACCATACTTGCTGTAATAGCCATTTTCATTTCCTCCATATAATAATATTATTAATTGAGACAATCATGATCTAAATCTCAATCACACTTTTCTTTAAGAAAAGCCCTAGCCCGTTAGGCTAAGGCTTTAAAGTCTTTCTTATGATTCTTGCGAATCTATCTAATTACTCAGCATCTGCCTCTTCATCAACCTCTTCAGCCACTTCAGCATCTACACCCTGATTAGCCTCGATAACAGCATCTGCCATCTTTGCTACGATTAACTTAACCGCACGAATAGCATCATCGTTACCAGGAATTACGTAATCTAACTCTTCTGGGTCACAGTTTGTATCTGCAATACCTACTAAAGGAATATTTAATGAATGAGCTTCCTGAATACAAATTCTTTCCTTACGTGGATCAACTACGAAAATCATGTCTGGAGCTCCGCCCATTTCCTTGATACCACCTAAGTTCTTCTGAAGCTTATCCATTTCCTTCTTGATCTGGATTACTTCTTTCTTTGGAAGAACATCAAATGTTCCATCCTCTTCCATCTGCTCATACTTCTTCAAAGTTGCAATACGAGTCTCGATAGTCTTCCAGTTAGTAAGCATACCACCTAACCATCTCTCGTTAACATAGTACATACCACATCTTTCAGCCTCAGACTTAACTGAATCCTGTGCCTGCTTCTTTGTACCTACAAATAAAATCTTGCCACCCTCTGCAGCACATTTCTTAATAGCCTCGTAAGCTTCATCTACCTTACCAACTGACTTCTGTAAGTCGATGATGTAGATACCATTACGCTCAGTATAAATGTACTCAGCCATCTTAGGGTTCCATCTTCTTGTCTGGTGTCCAAAATGTACACCTGCTTCCAATAACTGCTTCATTGAAATAACGCTCATAATTTACCTCCTGGTTTTTACCTCCAACGGCTTCCGATTCTAAAAAACAAATCTACAACACGCGTCTCGATTGTAAACTCGCACCAATTTAGAAATTCACCGCTGTGTATTATTTTTTACCGAGTGGTATTATAGCATAGGAATTCCAATACCACAAGGCTTTTTTTATATTTTTACTAGTTTTTTCAAAAGAAATGAGAATGAACCATGAAAAATCCATTCTCACACTTAAACTTTACACTGGATCTGAAATAGCAATTGCAATCTCTTCATAACTCATACCAATGGTTAGTGTATGGGTACCAACACGAATACGATTCGCATAACCATTCTTAATTAAATAATTATCAAAGTCCGTAGCATCCTTTATTACACCAAGCTCTTGTAGCTTCTGACATACCGGAAAAGATGTAGAACCGCCTTTAATGGTAATAGTAACTGTTTTATTTTTCACCTCAGTAGTGCTCTGTTCTGTTGTATTCTTCTCAGTCGTTTTCTCTTCGGTAGTCTTTTTTTCAGTCGTTTTCTTTTCAGTGCTTTTTTCTTCCGTCGTTTTCTCTTGCGTCATTTTTTCTTTAGTCGTGTTTTCTTCCGACTCTTTCTGTTTTTCCGTCATTTCTTCAGAAGACTTCTCAT
>JAGAQX010000161.1 GCA_017622535.1 Lachnospiraceae bacterium
TAATACCTATCCATAACCCATCCTTTGATAGTATAATCTTTACTTTTCAATAGACACAGATTATTTACTATTTACTCCACAACCAATTCTCTTACTTCCACCTTCTTAATCTTTTTTGCTGCAACAAATGCAAATACCATACAACTCACACTGACAATAAGAACCGGCACCAACAAAGACTCAACAGTGAAGGTTAACGCAAGCTTAGATACTCCTGCAAAACGCATCACCAAACCAATTGCTTTCCTAGATGCTAATACACTTAACAAAATTCCAAACATCGCTCCCACCAAAGCCACAAGGAAAAAGCGCATTGCAAACTGCATACGAAGCTTCCCGGAAGTAAATCCAATCGCTTTATAGATTCCAATATCCGTGCGTTCCTGTAAAAACACCTTTGTACATACCATACGAACTGCTACTGCCACAAAAATTAAAGAAAATACATCAATAATTATCTGTAACAATGTAACAATACCACTATACATACTTGTAATCGGATTATTCTCTTCCGTATATACTTCGACCTCCAGATCATCTCCATATTCCTCTTGAAGCATCTTTTCAATCGCGTCTAATTGTGTCTTATCTTCTAACACATAATATCTGTAATAAAATGTAATGTCCTCACCTCTTAAACGCTCTTTTCCCTTCTTGTTCATGGCAAATGCCATACCAACATCCGACATTGTCTGGTGAATACCGGAAATGATATATGTTGCTTCCTTATCATATTCCGACACAGTTACTTCATCACCCATTTTGAGATTCAATGACTCCGCCACAAATTCTGTGATAAGAATCTCATTGTCATATAATGGCAATCTTCCCTCTAGTAATCCAGGTATGGTTTCCGGATATTCATATACTTCACACGCCAAATTCTCACCATTTAAAGACATATATCCATTTGTCACAGAATTCACATCTGTACACTTCGAATATGCTTCAATCTGTTCATCCACCTGTTCCCACTTCTTTGCCATATCCTCTGTTTTGGCCTGCACTTGTATATCGTATGCAACCAGTCCCATCATAGAATAAGCATCATCCACAAACAACAAATCACCTAACAAGCTCACGGATATCATAAAGAATGTAAGAATTGCCACAATTAATACAACTCCTACATATCGTTTCTTACCTGAAGTCACCTGACGAAATGCAAGGCTAACCGCCAATGCTTTCTTTGCAATTGGAAGCTGCAACAAATGATCAAAGTATATCTGCTCTCTTCCACCTAAGATTGCTCTCACCGGCGAAATACTAACCACCTTCGTCGTGCTAATATGAATTAGTATAAATGATACCAAAACAATTCCAAATATTAACAACACACTAGTAGCATTTATAACCTCGGAAGCCGGAAGTGTACCCACCATTGCCTGGCAAGCTATACCCACCATTTTCTTTAACGGTATCGCTAACACACAACCAAGTAAAATACCAATCAACTCTGCCAACCCATATTGCCATAAGAATAACTGTCTTAGTTTTTCCTTCGTAAATCCTTGTGATTTTAATACTCCTAACGCCACATAATCAATCTCGATTTCTGTACTAATACTATGGCCCATCACAATTAGCACAATCACAAACAAAAAGATTGCAAATACTAGAACAATATTCAAAATCATATCCGGCACCAGCATGCTATAATTCTTACTTTGATCAAGGGTTAAAGCCGCAAGACTCGTTGCAATGATATTAGTTTCCAAATTCAACTCCCGTTGAAATTGTGCAGGAGATAACTCACTGTTCGGACTTTGATGTATATTCATGATAGTCATATCAAAACTAATATCTTCTGTCTGTATCCCATGACACTCCTTAGATATTGCATCGTAGTCCTCTTTACTGATAAACATCTGTTTAAAACCAATCATTGCTGCGCCCATTACCGGTTCTTGCACAAAACCCTTGATTTCAAACTCCTTTTCCATTCCTTTCATGAACGCTATCTCAATCGTATCTCCTATGTCACAAGATAACTTTCCTCTAGAGCCAAGAGGAAGATAGACTTCTCCTTGCTGTAACTTCGGTATCTCTTCCACAAAGCCATCAAAATTCTCATTATACAATTCTATTCCCTCATGCATTTCCAAAAGGAATCCAACATTGGGGTCCCTCGTCTCGCCGACTGTCAGCCCCTCATAAAGAATTGCATCATAATAGACAACTCTCTCTACCAAACTACTCTCTTCTACTTTCTTTTTCAGTTCATCTGTCATTTCTCTCTTCTTGACAAGAGCAACAATTTCACCGACATCCGACGTTTCATACGCACGCTCCATTCCTGCTTGATAATTTTTCTTTACACCAAGAATGGTCACGATAGATGCCACAACAATTGTCATCAAAATAACAATACTGATAAAGGAACTCTTTTTCTTTCGAATATTTGCTTTGACAAGTGTGAAAATCTCCATAGCCCACACCTACCATTCCATCGAGTTCAGCCAAGCATTCACCTGTGCTTCGCGACTCTTCTCATCATCCGGATTGTATGGTGGCAAGGATAATTCCCCAATAATATTACCATCAGCAATGTATAATAATCTGCTGGCACGAAGTGCTGCCTTCATATCATGGGTAACCATCAGTATACTCTGTCCAGACTGGTTAAGCTTAGTTAATAAATTCAACACTTCTTTTGTATTCTTACGATTCAAAGCACCGGTTGGCTCATCAGCAAATAATAGCTTTGGATTGTTAATCACCGCTCTTGCAATGGCACATCTTTGCTGCTCTCCGCCCGAAACTTGAGATGGTAAATGGGTCTTAATATGAGAAATTCCCATTTGCTCCAAAAGCTCCTCTACACGCTCCTTTACTTCTGCTGCTGTTTTATTCTTATTGAGATAACCAGACACTGCCACATTTTCAAACATGGTAAGATTACTTACCAAATGCATCTGCTGGAAGATAAAACCAAAATCTGTGTGACGAAGCTTTGCCAATCGTTTCTCCTTCATCGTTACAATATCTTCACCGCCATAGGTTACTCTTCCTGCAGTTGCTCTATCCATACCGCTTAAGGAATACAACAACGTAGATTTACCGGAGCCGGATGCTCCCATAATCACAGTAAAATCTCCCTCGTATAGGTCGAGATCCACATGTGTCAACACATGAACCTGACCACCATTATGTGCAAAGCTTTTGCTTAGTCCCTTTGCGGACAAAATCGTATCTTTCATATCTGCTTATCCTTTCTCTTTTCTAAAAATGATATATAGCATTCTTGCTATTGTACACTCATTTTATAAGAAAAGTTATTAAGAACTCCTTAAGACATGTAAAAAATATAATTCACAACATTTTCACATTCTGTTCGTTGACTTCCCGCATGCTACTTAGTACAATCTAGCACAATATAATATACTTAACCGGGTAGCCGGGGGACGTGCTGTTCATTCGACCTGAGCCTTACAGGGAGGGTGATGCTTATGAGTACATACGAAGAACTCATGGTTATTTTAACCATTGGCTTGTTAATTGTTAACATTATAAGTGTGAAAAATAAGAAATAGCCGTCCTGCTCTCTGGTAAAGTTTAGGACGGCTATTTCTTAGTCAACTAATTTCGCCGGGTCGGGTGAGCTGCATTCACCTTCCGACTACCTTGTTAAGTATATTATAACAGATTACAAAATGATGTCAATTTTGAAATCCCAAAAATCAAACAAGTTCACACTATCTTATCCTTCTCTTACAAGAAGATGTAGACTCAAGGTTACCTCCAACCCATCTTCATGATTATACAAGGACACACTTCCCTGCATCTGCTCCATAATATATTTCACAATGTATAAGCCAAGACCGGAACCCTGTTCATCGCCACAATTCTTACCTCGATAGAATTTATCAAATATAAATGGTACATCCTCATCCGGAATTCCATTCCCGTGGTCACGCACGCAAATTAAAGCCTGACCGTCTTGCTGTCTCAGCGTTATAGCAATCTCGCTCTTTGCATACTTTCTAGCATTGTTAATGAGATTTTCCAACACCTGCGTCAAACGGTTTGCATCTGCCATAATGAATACCGCACCCTCTGATTTTGTATAATGAATGTCCCGCTGCTTTGCTGTCAATTCATCCACCACATTATCAATGAGACAGGACAATTCAATCTCTTCCGGATTCATTTTCAGTTTATCAAGATCAGACAAAGAATGTAAGAACAAGTCATTGGTAAGCTTCGACACCTCATCGCATTTCTTCATCATAACGTTCAGATACTTAGCACGCTTTTCTGGTGACGTATCCATATTGGCTTCTAATCCTTCTGCATAGGCACGAATCGACGCAATCGGCGTCTTAATATCATGAGAAAGGGTAGCGATAACCGTCTTGTTATTCTCAATTGCTTCCTTCTCACAGGAACGTGCCTTCGTAATCTCCCTTCGCATGCTATCAAATGCCCATGTAAATGCACCAAAATAATTCGAACGCTCATACTCAAGTGGCACATCAAAGTTTCCCTGGGCAATCTTCCCCGCAAAATCCTTCATCTTATCAAAGGGACGAAGAATCGCGGCATACACGTATGTGAAGACCACCACAACAAAAGCAATGGCAATACCTGCTATTACAAGTAGTTGCGTATCTTTGTCTTCCACCACATCTTCCTTTCGAAGTTCTTGCTGCATATTTGCAATCTTTTCCGACATCGCGGTAAGGTCTCCCTCCTTCGCAAGCTGTTCGATTTCATTTAACGCAACAATCTGCTTCGCATTCTCATCTTCCACCCGAA
>JAGAQX010000162.1 GCA_017622535.1 Lachnospiraceae bacterium
AATAATCGGTGCCTTTCCTTGATTTTCTAGTTTCTTAAGCTCTGTCTCAACTGAATTCAAAATCTTCTTTGTTGTAGCAGGATCCAATGTAATATAAGCTCCCTGCTCTGTTTGTTTAATTGAATTCATAATGTCTTGTTCAATCTTTGGATCTAATGTCACAACCGTTGTCATCTCGCCTTCAGCAAAATAAATATTGGAAATAGCTCGTTTTAAACGCTGTCTTACATATTCCGTCAAAACATCAGTATCTCGTGTTGTGGCTGCATAATCTGCCAACGTTTCAAATATGGTAACTAAATCTCGAATAGAAATTCCTTCAGAAAGTAAATTCTGTAATACTTTTTGAATTTCACCAACACCCAAAAGCTTTGGTACCAATTCATCCACAAGAGTTGTATTGTTTTCTTTAACGTTATTAATCAAGTTTTGTACATCCTGTCTTGTCAATAATTCATCTAAATGAGATTTAATAATTTCTGTCAAATGAGTAGCGATAATCGATGGTGGGTCAACAACCGTATATCCCATAGATTCCGCACGTTCACGCTGCGCTTCTGTAATCCAAATAGCTGGCAAATGAAAGGATGGCTCAAATGTCGGTATACCTGTAATCTCCTCTTCCACATAGCCAGGATTCATCGCCATATAATGGTCAAACAATATTTCACCTTCGCTAATCTGAATCCCCTTAATCTTAATAATATATTGATTTGGATTCAGCTGGATATTATCTCGCAAACGGATAATCGGTACTACCGCACCAAGTTCCAAAGCAATTTGTCTACGAATCATAACTACACGATCCAACAAGTCACCACCTTGATTCACATCCGCCAGCGGAATAATACCATAACCAAATTCTAACTCAATCGGATCCACCTGCAATAAAGCATTTACATTTTCATGTCGGCGTATTTCATCCGCCTGAACCTCTTCTTCTTTCACTTCTTCTTCAATTGCTTCCACTTCTTTTGATTGTTGCATCAAACGCCCCACAACAATCAACGCAAGACCAATCGCTAAATAAATAAGAATTCGTCCTTCAGCACGCAACGGTGTAAACACACCAAGAAAACATAAGGTTCCACCTACCATATACATAACCTGCGGAGCATGAAACAACTGCGTAATCATTGTATCGCCAATATTAGTTGTTCCTGCAGACTTTGTTACCAAAATACCTGTAGCAATTGAGATTAACATAGACGGAATCTGAGAAACCAAACCATCACCAATTGTTAAGATAGTATAACGTGACAAAGCCTCAGAAATCTCCATTCCCTGCATCGCTACACCCATTATAATACCACCAACCAAGTTGATTAATGTAATAATTAACCCAGCGGTTGCGTCTCCTTTTACATACTTGGTAGCACCATCCATAGAACCATAAAAAGCTGATTCTTGTTGAATCTTCTCTCTACGTTGCATCGCTTCTTTATCTGTAATCGCTCCTGTGTTCAAATCGGCATCAATCGCCATCTGTTTACCTGGCATCGCATCCAATGTAAAACGAGCAGTTACTTCTGATACACGTTCAGAACCTTTATTGATTACAACCATCTGAATAATAACTAATACAATGAAGATAATTGCACCAACAACCAAATTACCTCCACCTACGAAATTACCAAATGTTTCAACAACAACGCCAGGATTACCATCTAATAAAATCAATTTTGTTGATGAAATATTCAATGCAATACGAAATACTGTTGTAAATAACAAAATCGTGGGAAAACTAGACATTGCTAAAGTTTCCTCAGCATACAAACAGTTAAATAAAATAGATAATGAAATCATCAAATTAACCGTAATCAATACATCCAGTAATAAAGAAGGAATTGGAATGATGAATAAAATAATAGCTGCTAACAAATAAAAACCAACAAACAAATCACCTTTAAAACTTATTTGTTTCATCTCCAATTCACCTCCTGTCATCTTTTTTATGTAATAAAATCAAATTAATTCTTCTAACAAATTAATGAATATCAAATTATATTTTTACTAACTCACTTTATTGCGCAATTGATATACATATGCCAACACCTCTGCTACAGCCTGATAAAGCTCCGGAGGTATCTCTGCACCCAATTCTACATTGTAATAAAGCATTCTTGCCAGTGGTTTATTCTCAACAATCTCTACCGAATGTTCTTTTGCAATTTCTTTAATTCGACCAGCCAAAAAATCAGCACCCTTTGCTACAACAACTGGCGCTTGACCACGACCCGATTCATAGGACAATGCCACTGCAAAATGTGTCGGGTTCGTAATGACAACATCTGCTTCTGGTATCGCAGCCATCATACGACGCATCGATGCCTGCTGCATTCTCTGACGCTGTTGTCCTTTGACCTTCGGATCTCCTTCTTGATTCTTAAATTCATCTTTCACTTCCTGTTTGGTCATCTTATTATCTTCTTTAAACTTCCATTTCTGATACATAAAATCTGCTGCTGCAATCACACAAAACACGATACAAATCTTCATCAATAGCTCTAAAATAATATCATACATCAGTAACAGTCCTTGGTTAATCGACATATCATATAACAAAAACAATTCTTCTACATGTTCTACCAAAACACTGTAACTGATATAACCAATAGCAACAACCTTGATGATAGATTTTAATAATTCTATCAGCGTATTCATAGAAAACATTCTTTTAAAACCACTTATAGGATTTAACTTATCAAATTTAGGCATTAATGGCTTCGTTGTAACTTGATATTTAAATTGTAACGAATTGCTAAAAAACGCAATAATAAAACCCAAAATTAGAAATGGAGCAATAATCAACCCAATATCCAACAAGGCTTCTATTAACAGATAATTAAATTCATCTATTTCAACACCATCATTTGTCATTCGAGGAATCAAAGAAAAAAATGTATCAAATGTATGAATCAAACGCCCACCTACAAATTCAATTGCAAATCTCAAACATATATACAACACAAGTAATGTGGCAGCTGTTACAATCTCGACACTTTTTGCCACATTACCTTCATTTCTTACATCCTTTAATTTTTTTGATGTTGCATCTTCCGTTTTCTCTCCACCAGGACCTTCTTTTGCAAACATTTGAAGATCAAGTGGTAATATAATCTTATATTGAAGATCCGTCATTTGTAACACTCCATTCTATATGCATCACTGCAACATAAAAGCCTGCATTACCTTTTCAACGATATCCTGCATTTGTTCATAAACATAATTCGTAACTGTTGGTAAAAACTGCAATGTCACAAACAGTACCGCAAAACCAGCAAAAATCTTTAACTGTATACCCACAACAAACATGTTCATCTGTGGTGCAGTCTTTGCCAAAACACCCAAAACGACACTTACGATAATGGTAGCGATTAATATTGGCAAACAGATACGTAAAGAAATTACAAAATATGTAGATATATAGGATATCATCGTATCAAATAGTTTGCCTACATCAATTACCACATTGCCCACAGGAATCAAAACAAAGGAATCTGCTAAAGCCGAAAGAATATAATAATGCATGTTACTACATAACATAATTACCATTACTAACATTTCATAAAACTGTGCTGTAATCGTAGTTTCCGTGTTGAAATTGGAATCAAAACTTGACACCATCGAAAATCCCATTTCACGATCAATAAATTGACCAGCCATGTTAATAATTGTCAGGGTAACATTGGCCGTAAATCCTATGGTAATGCCAACCACTAATTCCTTAATTAAAATAATCGTGTATTCTAAAAAAGTATTATAATTCAATGGTTCATATGGATGAATCGCAATCATCGCATATGCAACTGCAATACCAATAAACAATCTTGCT
>JAGAQX010000163.1 GCA_017622535.1 Lachnospiraceae bacterium
ATGTTAAGAAGGACCAAACAAAGCTTGAGTGGAAGAAGGAAGCTTGGAAGGGTTTGAATACCAAGATTATGGATTTCTATAAAGGAGCACTTTATACATTTAAGAGTACATCTACATACCGAGCTAAGACGGCTACTGGTGATTTGAAGGGTGTTAAGGTTACAGCTGGTAATGGAGCTGTTAATGGTACCCATAGAGTACAGGTGAAGAGTACTGCAACGGCGCAGATGTGGACTGGTGGTAAGATTACCAAAGATGACGGAAGTAAGGCAGAAGGTTCTACAAAGCTTGTAGATTTGGGAATTAAGAATGGATCAACCATTAAGATTAATGGCAATGCAATTGATATTGATGAGAATACAACCTTAAGTAGTTTGGCATCTCAGATGAATAAGCTTGGTATTGAGGCAAACTATGACGCTGGTCAGGGAAGATTTTACTTGAATGCAAAGGGACCTGGTGAAGATAATGCATTTACATTACAAGGTTCTGATGAGGATGCGTTGAAAGCACTTGGCTTGAACTTGGAAGTAGATGCAGACGGTGATGGAAAGCTTGACGAGGTTGCTGGTCGTATTGATGCAAGTGATGCAATTATCGAATACAATGGAGTAGAATATAAGCAGTCCAGTGCTACATTTAATATCAACGGCTTAACCATTGAAGCGGTAGAAAAGGGCGATATGCAGACCTTTACTGTTGGAACAGATGCACAGGGTATCTATGATAAGGTTAAGAAGTTTGTCGATGATTATAACAAATTGATTGACGAGATGAACACTTTATATAATGCAGAACGTGTGAAGGATTATGAACCACTTACTGATGATGAGAAGGCTGCAATGAGCGAGGATGAAATCGAGAAGTGGGAAGGTGTAATCAAGGGTTCCTTGCTAAGAAGAGATGATACGATTGGTTCCTTGTTAACTAATATGAGATCAATCTTGAATAAGTCGGTATCAGTTACAATGGCAGATGGATCTACTAAGCAATTTGCCTTGTCATCATTTGGTATCAATACAAGTGATTATTCTGAAAGAGGTAAGTTGCACATTTATGGTAATAAGGATGATGCGAGCTTTGCTGATATGGATGATCAATTAATGAAGGCAATTAATGAGAATCCTGAGGCAGTTGAGGATACGCTTTCTAATCTTGGTACAGAAATGTATAATCATCTTATGAAGGCGATGAGTAAGTCCGATATCAGTAGTGCGTTGACATTTTATAACGACGTGCAAATGGACAAAGAAATTGGTGAATATAAGGATAGAGTTAGTACATTGCAAGATAAGGCAATTGCAGAAGAAGATAAGTACTATGAACAATTTGCAGCCATGGAAGCTGCAATGGCAAAATTGCAGGCACAACAGTCTTATGTTTCTCAGTTGTTTGGTGGTATGTAAAATGAATGTGATGAAAACTGTCGTGTCACATGGCACGGCAGTTTTCTAACATTATTTAATAAAGAATTGCGTATAGGAAGTGTACGGATACAGTATAGAGAAAATATGAGGTGACGATATGGCGTATAATCCGATGGCAGCATATGGAACCAATAAGGTGACTACAGCGACCCCGGCCGAGCTTACATTAATGCTTTATGAGGGGGCAATTAAGTTTTGTAATATTGCTAAGATGGCAATGGAAAAGAAGGATTACGAGAAGGCAAATCTCAATATTCAAAAAGCACGTAATATTATTGTAGAGCTACAAACTACTTTAAACTTTGATTATCCGGTTGCAAAGGAATTTGATGTAATCTATACTTACATTTTTGAAAGAATGACAACAGCTAATATTTCTAAAAATCCAGAAGACGTAGAGTTAGTATTAGTAGAACTCAGAGATTTGCGTGATATTTGGAAACAGGTTATGAGAAATGCAAAGGATCCACGTATATAATATTTGTTGAGTAATGGGAGGAATAGAATGGACGAGAATTACGTTCAGGTTTTGATAGATACCATTAACAAAAAAGAAGAAACATTGCGTAGAATATTAGATATTACAGAAGAACAGGAGCAGATTAGCAAAGCAGAAGAGTATGATTCGGATCGTATGGAAAAAACCTTGAATGATAAAGAGATTCAGATTTCTAGACTGAATTATTTGGATGAAGGTTTTCAATCTGTGTATGATCGAGTTTCTTTAGAGATTCGTAAGAATATTGATTCATATAAGGGTGATATAAAAGTGCTACAAGATAAGATTCGTGTGTGCACAGAACTAGGTAATGCGATTCAAGTGCTTGAAGATCGAAATAGGACTCGTTTTGCACAATTATTTTCTAAGACAAAAAAAGGGTATTCTGTTTCCAAGAATAAGGCGAATGTAGCGCAGAATTACTTTAAAACTATGAATAATTCGAAGATTATGGATGCTTATTTTGTGGATAAAAAGAAATGATTTTCTATATCTTGTGGATTGTCAATTTTAATAAAATTTATTGTAAATTATTTTGAAAATTTTGCAAAAAAGTGTTAAGATTAAGATAATTTAACCGATATATATATTGCAAGGGTTAATAAAACTTCATACAAGTGGTAATAACCTTCGGGTGCGGAGGATATTATATATAACTATCTACGGTGGGAAACCACTAGTACATGTCGCAAGGAAGCGACATTATATTCAAGGAGGAATTTATTATGGTAGTACAACACAACATGCAAGCAGTAAACACAAACAGAATGTTGGGAATGAACGTTAAGGCCGTAGCTAAGACTACAGAGAAGTTATCTTCAGGTTACGCAGTTAACCGTGCAGGAGATGACGCAGCAGGTCTTTCCATTTCCGAAAAGATGAGAAACCAGATTCGTGGTCTTAATCAGGCTGTTAAGAACTCTGAGGATGGTATTTCACTTATCCAGACAGCAGAAGGTAACATGAATGAGATTCATTCTATCCTTCAGAGAATGGGTGAGTTGGCCATCAAGTCTCGTAATGATGTTAATGCTTCTGAAGACCGTAGAAGTATCAATGATGAGATCGTTCAGTTAAAGTCTGAGATTTCTTCTATCACTAAGAAGGCTGAGTTCAACGGAACTAAGTTATTGAATGGTGATATGAGTGCTGGTAAGGACCTTCAGGTTGGTGCTAACATGGGTGAGACAATGAAGATCTCTATTAAGGGTACTTCACTTTCTAATTTGGGATTGACTAACACAACAGTTAGTACAGCTTTGGGTGCTTCTGCAGCAATTGGAGCAATCCAGTCAGCTATCAAGAATGTATCTGCACAGAGATCATTACTTGGTGCTGTTCAGAACCGTCTTGAGTACACAATCAACAACTTAGAGAACTACTCTGAGAACTTAACATCAGCTGAGTCACAGATCAGAGATACTGATATGGCTGCTGAGATGGTTACATTTAGCAAGAATCAGATCTTGCAGCAGGCTGCACAGTCTATGCTTGCACAAGCTAACCAGTCTAACCAGGGTGTATTATCAGTACTTCAGTAATTTCATAGTTAGTGAAGTAGGGAAGGCCGCTCCAAAAGGAGCGGCCTTTTGCGTGTAAAATGAGCCAC
>JAGAQX010000164.1 GCA_017622535.1 Lachnospiraceae bacterium
AAAATCTTTAAGAATGTAGACTTACCAGCACCATTAGCACCAATTAAACCATAGCAATTCCCCTCTGTAAATTTGATATTTACATCCTCAAACAAGGCCTTTTTACCAAATCTCAACGTCACATTGTTTGCACTAATCATGTCCTTACCTCACTTCTATTTTTATTATACGCTCACTCATCATCTACTGCAATTCTGGATCAATTAAAATCGCCACACGGTCAATACGATTCTTATCCATAGAAACTACCTTCAAGGTAATTCCATCCTTCTTAACCGTTTCCCCTTCAGTCGGCAAATGATCCAACAGCTCAATTACGTATCCACCTAATGAATCGTAATTCTCTGACTCCAAACGAATTCCAATATTGTCCTCTAAATCACTAAGCTTCATTGCACCATCTATCTCATAACGATTTTCTTCTATCTTGGTAACCGTCTCCAACTCATCCATATCGAATTCATCGCGAATTTCTCCAACAATCTCTTCAATCAAATCCTCAATTGTGATCAAACCAACCGCTGTCGCGTATTCATCTAATACAATTGCCAAAGATACAAAACGTTCTCTCATCTCTGCCATAATGGATGATGTCTTTTGATATTCATATACAAAAAACGGTTCACGCATGATATTCCGAACAGAGAATGATTGTTTCTTTCTGTCTACCTTATTTTGATAAAGAAATAAATCTTTCATATATAAGATACCAATCACACTATCCTTGTTATCATCATATACCGGTAATCGCGAATAATGTTCTTCATTGAAGATGTCAAACACCTCATCGAATGTAGCATCTACCGAAATCAATACCATGTCAGCACGAGGAATCATAACATCCTTCGCCTTAGAATCACCAAAGTCCACCACGTTATTAATCATGGACTTCTCTTCCTTTTCGATTACACCATCTTCAACACTGACATCCACGATGGTACGAAGCTCACCCTCTGTCATTTGATCCTTCGCCTTACTCTGATCAATTCTCATAACAAAAAAAATTACAGCTGACAGCTTATTCACAATCCATATAACCGGTGTCAGTAAAACTGTCATCGGCGCCACTATGTGAATATATACCAATGAAATTTTCTCACTATACAAGGTTGCTAGCGTTTTAGGAGTAATTTCGCCAAACAGCAAAACTACCAATGTCAATATACCTGTCGCCAGACCGATATATGCATTACCAAACACTTCTGTAACAAATGTAGTTGTCAAAGACGAAGCACCAATATTAACAATATTATTACCTATCAAAATTGCACTAATCATCTTTGCTGGATTTTCAACAAGATTCAATACCTTTTGTGCCGACTTATTCCCTTTTTCTGCCAAACTACGCAAACGATGTTTGTTCACCGTAGTTAACGCTGTTTCTGCTGACGAAAAAAAAGCAGATAACATAATCATCAATACAATTGCAATAATCTGAATACTCGATCCAGGCTCCACTTCATCATCCTCCTAAATATCCAAAAATATTCTATCTCGTACATTTGCACAGACAAAAATAATTTTACTGAATGAAATATCTCTTGTCAAGTCATACTATTCTTGTAACTCGTTTACTATTTCACACGCAAAGGAGTGATAAACATGAGAAGTTCCAAAAAAGAATATGAAGCCGTTGCAAAAAAATGTAGCGCATACACAAAAACTACCACCAGCGAATTATCAAACTGTGTTGGTGACGATTGTACAAGCTGTTTAAACTGTAAACACTTTGCAGCTGATGAACATTGTGTATTGGACTTATACGACCCAATTGCAAAGAACTTGAAATAATCCATTACGCAAAACGGACAGCATTTATAATATCCGACACTATAAATGCTGTCCATTTTCTACATAGTAATATCATCTTTATCCAATACGAATAAATTTTTCATTCTATTTATATGACAATTCATATACAAGTATTCACACAAAATCAGTAAAAAACTATGACTAACTCTATCACTTCATATAATCCTTTATATCAATCGTGTCCCAAAGAGAGGAATTCTTATATCCTCTATTTTCCTGCGCATATTCAGAGTATAAACGTTCCAATTCATCTTCCTGCATCGCTAGCACATCCGACTCTTGTTGATAATTCTCCATTGTCTTTGCATATTCCTTGTCATTCTTCTCTAGCAGACGCACTACACAATATCCGTAATCTGATTCAATCACATCACTAACGCCACCAACAGACAATTTATCAATTGCAGTTTTATAGTTCTTATCCAAATCCTCATACTTTAAGTATTTGTTGGTGGCAGATACTCCTTCACTACAATCCTTTACCAACTCTTCCATATCTGCACCCTGCTCCACATTTTGAACGAAAGCTAACGCCTCATCCTTCCTATCAGCAATCTCTTCAGGGGATACCTTTTTCAAATTACCATCGACATCCGTTCTTACCATCCCATTTTCATCTAATTCTACCGTTGGGAATAAAACCTGGTAAACCTTAATATATCTCGCATCGGTATTCGCACTATCTCCTGTTGCATCGTCTTTATTATCTTTGTCAGCTTCCATTTTTGAATCGTCATCTGTTTTCATCTCGCCCGATGATAAGCTCTCGAGATAGTTCTCACCCAACATACGCATTTCATATACCTTCGCAACATCCGACTCAGAAACCTCATACTTATCTAGTATTTCTTGACCAAAGCGTTCTACAACCGTTTGTGCACTGGTTTTAATCAGTTTCTTTTGTTCACTAGACAACTTGATTTTGTTCTTTGTTGCTTCTTTGTACAACAAGGTTGTAGAAATGATATCATCCTCTAATTCATTCTTGTAAT
>JAGAQX010000019.1 GCA_017622535.1 Lachnospiraceae bacterium
CTTCTTATTTTCATACATCTTGTTATCTGTTATACGAAGATAATCTGCCAAATGTGTCTCCACACCAATTTTAAATACATCGTATCCATAACTCAAGGACAGTTTCGCTTTGTTTTTCGCATTGTCATTATACTTGTTTATTTCCTGCTCAACATTTTTCCAATAGTTTTCTATTTCTCTCTCATTTCGAACAGTTCCCATAACAACAAATTCATCACCACCATAACGCACCACCTTGAACTTGCTTGCACATTTTTGCAAAATCGTTGCAGCTGCGTTGATAATACGGTCACCTTCTTCATGTCCATATTCGTCATTTATCATCTTCAAACCATCTAAATCAATAAACGATAATTGCACCATAGACCGTGACATAATGCATTTTTGCTTGAGTTCACTAAAGAAACGTTCCATACCAAAACGATTATATACACCAGTTAATGAATCCTTAATATACATATCATCTAAACGAGCCAAGGCATTGCGCAATAGACTTTGCTTTCGGATTGTTTCAATGGAGTGTCCCATCTTAATCAACCAACTGATATAAAGAGGATTCCCCTGTGGGAACATGCTATCAACAAATACAAAATATCCAAATGTGCGATCCAGATAGTGAAACGGAGAAAAAATATAAGTCTTTTTCGTTTCAGACTCAACAAACATTTCATCAAAAGCGTATGCCGAATCGAAGGAACTTTTCTGTTTGAACACGCCGCTTTTATAAGCTAATATCACATCTACGTTTGGTGTATATGCCAACCGTTCCTCTGTACTCATGTCCTCTTGATCCATAACATCCAATTCAAATATATTTTCTACAAAGTCTTCATTCACACAACAATATACTTCCGTTATTTCCATCTGTGTCACAAAGGATTTCACTGACTCTGTCCAATCAGCAAAGCTTTCACTCTCCATAATATTCTTTTCCAACAAAATCATTTGATGAATCATCTTATGCTGAATCGTCTCCGCAGCAGCATAAAATATGGATTGTGTGTCTATCAACTGATCATTCGCTTTATAACCACAGCTTTCATTGAGTATTACTTCATCTGGTAAAGAAATATCCGCCTGCACATTTCCACTATTGATTTCATCAATCAATGCCTGACACACGGTTCTTCCCAGCTCCTGAAAATTAATACGAATCGATGTCATTTTAGGTGAATGTCGCTGACCTTCCACACTATAATCATAGCCTGTAATCATCACATCTTCTGGAACACGATATCCTTTTGACATCAAAAGATCACACACTATAATCGCCATAACATCATTGGCACATACAATCGCCTCTGGAAAAGGAATTTGAGAATCCAAAATCTCCTTTACTGCAAGCGTACCTCCAGTTACATAAAAATCACCATGCGTAACACGTTCCGATACAATCGGAATATTATGCTCTGTTAATACATCAACATATGCCTGATATCTCGACTCTCCATCCGGATTACCCGCAAATCCTTTTACAAAATGTATCTTTGTTAGCTTCTTTTCACCAACCAAATACTCCATCAACTCACGCATTGCCACATAGCCATCTGTGTACACGTTCGTATAATTCTTAATTTTGCATCCTATGGTCACAATTGGGCAAGTGGCCTCTTCAAAAAGTGCCTCTAACCTTTTACGATTCTGTTCATGGTGCATTGCATTTGCAAACACAATGACACCATCAAACAGATTAAAGTCTGGTAAAAATGCAATATTCACTTCTCCCAAATTTTGCTTATCTCGCTCAGCCGGTCCAGTGAACCACACAAACACAGCGATATTAAATCCATGACTTTTTCCATATTCTTCAATTCCCCTTATCGTTTCCACTTGTGCGTCATAATCCAACGCCGTCAACAACACCGCTATATTCTTTGGTTTCATAAATTATGCTTCCTTCCTGTTTCACTTAATACTTACCATCAAATGATTCACTCTGTTTTATTTCATCTGTTTTATCCCATCTAATTTATTCTGTCCGGTTCAATTCTTCCAAACGAAGCTTCACATTTTCAGATATACTCTTAACCACATCCGCCTCTGCAACAATCTCCTGCGTGCTAGCAGCTAAATTTGTAAGTCGATCATTAATCTCTGCAATAGACTGTGTTAATGTCTTCGTCTCTTCTAATAACATTCGAACAGCTTCTACAATCTCTGCACGGTTTTCGTCGCTCTCACTGGCAAGAGAACGGCTAGTCTCTGCCAAGGCCTTAATTTCACTTGCTACAACACCAAAGCCTTTGCCAACCACACCATTTCTAGATGCTTCTACCGTTGCATTCATAGCAAGCAAATCCGATTGTTGTGCGATCTTTGTTATATGCTTGTTATTCTTTTCGAGCTCATTGAGAAGTGCTTCCATATCTGCAAAGGATTTCTCAAGCGTATTACAAAACTCAGAAACCTTCACCACTGCCGCACTTACTGCGCTGCTTTCTTCTGCATTTACAGTATTTCCCTGTAGCATACCATCAATGGATGCATTCAAGCTCTCAAAATCCTCGCGGATAAATCTAGACATCTCCTCGTTTTTACGAATAATTCTAAGGTTTTGGTCCTCAATCTTCTTTGAAAACTCTTGCATCTCATTTTTCATATAGTGAATACAGTTCTTTGGCATGTTACAGTTATTATAAATTGCTTCCGCCATCTCTGTACAGTTATTGTATCCACAAGCCCCACAATTAATTGTTCGCTCCTCATAGGTATTCTTACCCATGCGCTTATATACTAATTGAAGCTCTGCATCCGTTGGTTTTCTCAAAGAAACTGTTCGTGACTTATCCGTGTAAGAACGCATGAAATCACTTAGATTCAGCTTCGCAAACTTAGCATTTAACATATGTAAACGTGCCTTTGGTGACATATGTTTTGAAAACGGATGGAACATACCATTCTTCTTTGACTTCTCTTTAATC
>JAGAQX010000165.1 GCA_017622535.1 Lachnospiraceae bacterium
ATGCATTTGAATGCCCTTATTCCAATGGCTTCACAGAGGGCACTAACAATAAAATCAAGGTGATAAAAAGAAATGCTTACGGATACCGTAACTTTGAGAATTTTAGAAATCGTATTCTATTGACTACAACTTAATCTAAAAACAGGTGTGGATTTCTCCACACCTGCTATTAACGGGTTTTACCCCCACTCTTGACAAAGAGCCCTATTTTTTATCAGTGTACTTTTAAATTAAGATACTAATTAAAAGTTGCAGACGCAGTAATTGTTGTTCCGTCGGTTAATACTGCTTTAACTGTTACAGTTTGTCCAGTGTAATATTGCATATAAGTTGATCCCAATTGTCCGGTTAAGGTACCACCTTCAGATTCAGTCCACTGAGAGGTACCCCACTCAACGTCAGTAGTTAAAGGAGTTTCTGTGGTTGCGATAGAACCTGATGTGTAAGTTGTAGCACCATTAATATTGGCATCAGCAGTTAAATTAGTAAAGGTAATTAAACCGGAATTAGAAAGAGTTACCTGTGGACCACTCTCAGCATCCTCTAATGTCCAAACAACATTAACTGCAGGTACAGCAGTTTTAACATCTGTCCAGTCAGCTTCTGAGTTACAAGCACCTGTCAAAGCAAATGAATAATCTGCGAAATCATCAGCATCACCACTTACATATTGATCTTTTAAGTCGAATGTGTACTCGCCAGAAGCATAGTTGAATTCATACATACTCTGGTCAGCAGCATCTAATACTGCAGTAATCTTAGCGCCATCTTTTGTAAGTGCTACAGGAGCATCCTTTGCATCGCCAGAAGCATCACCAGATGCTGTAAATGCTAAGTAAAGCTCAGGAACAGCAGCGTCACCGCTTGTGAAAGCAGCCTCGTCAGCAGCCATTGCAATGTCGCTTAATCCGTCGATAGTAGCTTCAACAGTAACGTTAACATCCACAGTACCTCTGTTCAATACCTGGATGTAATTACTTGTACTCTTATAGTCTTTCTTTGCTGCATCAGCGCTTGCAGTCTGGAAGAATACAGTAGCATCTTCTTCGAAATCAGCACTAGCAGTACCACCATAAGCATCACCACTTGTAGCAGCAATCAATCCCTGAGGGTCCATGATGAAATCGAATGTACCTTCAGCAGATGTAGGTAATACTACCTTAAAGATTGTTGTGTCAACGAAACCTTCCACATCACCAGATGCATCTGCACTACCGATTGCAGGTGATGTTGTTTCCTCTGTTGTCTCTGCTGCTAAAGCAGACATTGGGTTTGCCATTAATACAGCAACCATAGCAAATGCTAAAAATCTCTTAAATGTTTTCTTCATAAGCTATTCCTCCTTGAATAAAATATGTTTTTTCCACCTTAGTTGTGTACTCGGATAGTCAAATTGATCATCAGTGTGCTTTCTTCTTCTTCATTTTCATCTAATAGATGATATGTAAGAACACAAGCATGTTCACCTTTGTCCAATGACTTGTCCAAGGTAATGTCTTCTAGGTGGCTACCTATAGGTATAATTGGAGAGCTATAAATCTCCTCACCTGTATCCGAACGAACGATGTTAAAATACACATCATTGGAATTCGCTGTGGAGTTCTCTACATAAGCATTGCTTGATGCAGAATCACCATCGTTGAAGTCCCAAGTGGTGTTCATTGTAACCTCGTACATACCAGGGTCGACTTTGTTATCCTGCATATCGGATATAATCTCGTCCACGTTGTCTGGTGTTACGATTGCTTTTCGCTCTCCCTTGTCCCCTCCGGAAAGAACTAATACCACCGTAACAATAATTGCTACTGTAACGACTAGTATCACGGCCACACTGGCGATAGAGCCGGGTCCTTTCTTTGACGAATTATCTGTAGACAGCTTCTGCGAAATTCGTTCTTCACTTGAGTTGTTAGCCATAATCTGCCCTCCTCTGTCGTAATAGGTTAAATAAACCTCACGATATATATCGACACGACTATGCTAATAATTTACCATAAAATGCAAAAAATGTACATTTATTTCAAAGGTGAAGAAATATTTTGTGCAAAATGACGAATGATTTAATGGACGAACGGACAGCGAGTGTTGAGTATTGTTGGATGAAGAGTTTCATTTTTGGTGGAAACGTTTTACATTTTTATGAAATTATCCAAAATAAGGACAAAGGTTAAGTTTATATTTTATTTTGAAAGAAAATCCGTTATACTATTAAGAAGGGTTATTATCAAGGAGGAGAAAGATGAAAAAACCAAATGATATATTAACATTGAAGATGGCAGGAATATTTTCCATTATATATTTTGCTTTGATACTGGCATTGTTACCAATCTATTTTGATGTCAATATATATACTGCAATGATTCGGGCGAAAGGTGTCTGTTATTTGTTCATTGCAGCGGTGATGGGAATTATGCTTCTAATTACTTTCGTTACATCTGTGGTACGAAAGGAACCACCAATCCGATATACAGACCAGAGGCGAAGTCCGATGGATATCGCAATGTTGGCTTTTGGAATTGCTGTTATCATTTCATTCCTATTTTCTGAGAACAAGAAGGTTGCCTACTTTGGAACCGGAGGTTTCCATGTGGGAACATTGTCCATTGTAACATTAATAGTATTCTATTTCTTTGTATCTAGGAATCTATGTGGTAGTGAAAGACATTGGGATTTGATTATAGTATTGAATACATTCATATTTTTGTGGGTGGTGTTAGACTCTGTTTCTACAGATTTCTTTGGTGTACGTACTAAGCTAGGTAATCAGAAGCTACAGTATTTTGGTAGTCTTGGACAGATGGATAGCGTGTCGGCATATCTTTGTATGATTCTCCCGATTGTAATTGTATTTTTCTTGAATCAGAAGAAAATGCAGTTTTGGACTGTTGCTTGTGTGTTGTTTGGCTTAACTGCATTTACAGGAATTCAAACGGATGGTGTTTATATCGGTGTTGCGGTTTGTGCAATATTCCTGATTCCTTATGCATTAAAGGATACACTTCGATTACAAAGGCTTTTATGGCTAGGGTTGATTTGGGGAGTAGCGATTACATATTATTCCGTGTTTTCTGTTGTGGCACCTGATCGGATTGGTGCGGATAGCGGTGTATCGGGGACCTTAATTCATTACTGGATTGGTGTAGTTATGATTGTGTTTTGTGGCTTACTCCTAATCTGGATAGAGAAAAAGCGCGTTTTACCATCGCACAAAGTAATCAGCATTTTGTCAAAGGTGGCATCCATTGGATTAATAGTAGTGATTGCTGTATTTCTTTTGCATGGTACTGTGAATTTGATACAGGGGGACATAGGATGGGGTAATGGACGAGGCGGAATATGGCTTGGAGCGATTCATTTGTTTGAGGCATATAATCCGTTGCAGAAGCTGTTTGGACTAGGTATGACAGCAGCTTCAACGGACTTGTCTTATTTTGCAAATGAGTTACTTCAATGGAATAATGTAATTGTTGCCAATGCCCATAATGATTTTTTGGAGTATTTGATTTCTACCGGAATAGTTGGTTTGGTGACATATACTGCAACCTGGGTAGTGCCGATTGTAGAATATGTTAAGAGTAAGAAGAATGGTAAGGAATGGTCGGTTGCAAAGATGGCATATTTTATGGCGCTTATGGCTTATATGGGACAGTCTATAGTTGGTAATCCGTATTCGTTATCGGTTCCAATTGTTTATCTCATTTTTGCATTGTATCGCAATGAGGATTTTTGTGAGAGCTTATAATTGAGACAGGCTTTACTGTTAGAGAGAAAGTAATGCAAGAGTTTTGTTAGTGGAGGAAGAAAGCCATGGAGTCGGAATATTTGTGTACACTGGCGGATGTCAGCGTCGTTGCTGGTGATGAACATGTGCTAGATAATATACAATATAATATTAGGGAATCGGTAATTGAGACATTTATTTCGAAGGATAATAGTGCAAGTAAGCTGTTGCAGATTATTGGAGGTTTTATCAATGCAGATGGGGGGGAAGTCCAATATCCAATGTATTCACCGAGCAAGAAGAATCTCTCGAAGTGGATACAATATGTGCCAGATGACATTGTGTGCTACTCCGATATGAAAGTAAAGGAATTTTTAAAGGGTGTTGCAATTGCTGTAGGTAATGCGGAAGCATCTAAGATAGCAGGAAGATTGTGTGAATTATTTGAGATTAATATAGACGAAAATCTCTTGGACATGACCTTTGAACAGAATCGGTTGGTTGCGATGATACAGGCGATTATGGCTGAGCCAAAGCTTTTGTTGTTGGATCATCCATATGATATGATTGGAAAGCAGCGATATGGATTGTTGTTAAAAGAATTGGTACATTTGAAATCTAAGGGAACCACTATATTGATTGCTGCAGATGCCTATGATAAGGTAGTGATTCCATGTAATCAATATGTTTTTTTGAAGGATGGAAGCATCTTTGCGCAGCACACCAAGAAGACTTTGCCAACTTTGTCAAAGGTGGTGAAGCTAGATGGTGGCAATCCGGGAATCTTTAACCGTGAGAGAATGAAAGTGTTATACCGTACCAAGAAAAGCTGGGGAATTTTATATAAGGAAGAAAGCGTTGCGGAACTAGTGTTGAAGATATATCAGTCCGGCTGCACCAATTTCAATGTAAATGAGCTTACCATGGAAGAGGAAGTGTACGGCGACTACGACAGATGGATGTTGTGAGAGGTTGTTATGAAAACAGTCATTTATTACGATTATATTAGAAATAGAAAAAATCTTATTCAAAACATATTGGTATGGACTATATTGTTTTTGCTTTTGTTTGTGGTGTCTCTTGTAATTGAAAAGGTGATACCAGGATTTAGCCGAGAATATTTGAAATGGCCAGATATGGCGCAAAATCTATTGGCAGTGGGCAATTGGAATAATCATGTTTATATTAATTTATGGCAAATAATTACGTTGGTTTTTCCGATCTATATTGTGTATGTTGTCATGAATGGATTGTGTGCCACGGTAATACAAGAAGACCGTTTGGAGACAATGGTATATTTGCAGAATATGTCCGTAGGGCGCATGCAAGTGTTGCTAGCGAAACTGTTGTTTTGGGCGGCTTACGCATTTATAATGTATGTAGTATTGTTGTTAGAGAATGTGGTATTTTTTCTTTTATTAGGTAGTGGATATAATTTATCCATTTTGGTAAATCATTATGGAATACTATTTGTGAGTACCGTAATTTATTTAATGATTGCTTTGTTTTTAGCGTCTTATGAGAAGCACGAGAACCGTTGTGCCGATGTGTCAGCATGGGTATTGTTTTTGTCCCTAATATTATCGAAGGTTGGTGCATTTGTTCATTTTGTAGTAGATTTGATGATAATGAAGGGGCAGGAAGGCGAGATTATCGGTAAAGTAGAGGCCATTGCCCAAAAATTAGATGTGTTGATTGCTATTTGTCCTATGTCTTGGTGCTGGGCAGGTGTGGAAGCGACAAGTATCTATATGATAGGTGGAATAGTAATTGGTTGTTTGTTATGTGTGGGTTCGTGTTGGATTTACGCAGGGAGAGGGAACTCACGTTAGAACATATTGTTAATAAGATTCTTTCAAGGAAGAATCAATGAAATGGAAGAATTGAGTGCAAGAATGTTAAAATTGCTTTGTTATAGAAGGAGGTGACTGGTTTGAAAGAGCAGATGAAAAAGATTATTGTGTTAGTGGCGTGTTCTTTGGTGCTTGTGGGTACAATCGGACTCTCTCTTTGGGAACAGTCATCGAATGAGCAGACGGCACAAGAGAACGCAACAAGTATAGAGTTTGCAGGAAAGAATATGGAGGAGAACGCTACTTCTACCAATCTATATATGAATTATGCCGAAGTGGAGCATGGTGTTGAGGCATCGGAAGACGCGACTGGTGAGAGTGATGGGGCTATTGAAGACGATAGGGAAAAGCAAGGTTTTATGAGGACATCTGATGGTGTTATAGAGGATGAAACACCTAGTGGGCCAGATGCGTCAAAGAACAATTTGGTTTCATCGACTAAGAATACCTCAAATAGTTCGGTGGGAAAGAAGCCATCAAAGACACCAACCGTGACATATCAAGAGGTATCGGACACCACTGCTAAGAGTGGTCCTAAGAAGTCAGGTAAATCAAAGAACCGGGTGGTGAGCAATGTTTCAAAATCAGGTGAGAACCAGGCAAATCGTGTGGTGGAAAATCCGGAACCATTGAATTATGTAGAGAAGATATTTGCCAATCACGGAACTGCACCAGTAATTGGAGAACTGTTGAAGAAATATCAGTATCCAGTAGAGATTGGTTATTCTTATGATAAGAATTATGATGGTAAGAATGAGGCAGGAGATTTCATTCTGAATAAAGTATATGACACGGAGGAGCTTAATGAAGATTCTACAGAAGAATCTCCTTTAGACGAAAAGAAGGCTTCTGGTGATGCGGTAGTGGATAATAACAAAGAGGATACGTTACAAACAGAGGCGTCCGGAGATGCGGTAGTGGAGCAGAATGCAGGAACAGAGCAAGACAGGGTGGCTTCTGGAGAAGATATGAATGATCAACAGCTAGTATCCGGCGATGCGGTTGCTAAGGAGCAGAAGAAGCTGGAAGAATATCGCAAGGATATTTGGAAACAAATTATGCAAACGAAGCCAGTAGATGTAGAGATAGAAAAGAAAGTGATGAAGACGACTCCGGTAAAAAAGACGGATGCAAATGAATCATCAGGCTCGAAGCAGACGACAGAGTCTTCTGAATCGGAACCAAATACGGAAACAAATCAGAATAAGGAAGATGAAGCCCAGAGTACTGATACAGAAGAGATAGCCTCTGGTGATGAGAAAAAGATACCTACAGAGTCCACTGAATATGAAAATGGTGAGTCTACTGAACAGGACAATGATGAACAAGAAGCTGTCACTAAGGACGAAGAAGAGACTACAACCCCAGTGACTACAACCGAAGCAGCTACATCAGAACAAGCAACTGCATCTGGTGACGCGGTTCTAAGTGTTGAAACCACAAGTGAACCAGTAGCTGAGAAGGAAGAGGTTGCTGGCTATTATATCATTCGTGGTAAGATGCGAGAAGGCTCCGATGTCTACGTCAGTGATATCGAAATTATACCTGCTGGAGTAGACGGATTTAACAAGGTCCGTATGGGTGAAGATGGAGAATTCAAGGATTCTATTGTGTTGACAGAAGATGTCGTGGAGCGAGAAATCAAGTTATACTTTACAGATGGTGAAACCATTACAGATGCAACTACATTTACTTATTCTAAGGATACGGTAACTCCTAGCTTACGGTGGATGGAAGAAGATTATACCTTGTTGCAGTCGGTGAATCGGACGATTTATTGTACGAAAGAGGATAAGCTATCGGTTCAAGTGATCGATAATGAAGATGATGCAGAAGGTGATAGTAGTAAGACGGTAGAGCGGATTCAGTACTTGTATGGAACGAAGCATGCAGCAGTAACAGATTTGGAGAATGCGAGATTAGAGCAGGACAAAGCTGAGAATATTTTTGCACTACCTATGAATGAGGATTTTTATGGCAGAGTATTGTTTACCTGTCATGATAGAGCCGGGAACGTCTCGGATATTCAGTCACAGTTTGTATTGGTGGATCACAGTGCACCAGTGATTCAGCTTTCACAGGATGAGAGATGCTCGGCACCGTATAGCTTATGGGTGAATGTGGAAGAAATGGGGCATATTGTTTCCGGTATTCAGACGATACAGTGTGTGGTAGATGGTAATATTTATGAGGTAAGTGAGTCAGTGGTACGTGAGACCCATACGTTAGATGAGGGATTAGAGGTATCGTCAAAGCTTACATTTCCAATTGAATTGGCAGATGTCGGAATACATGCCATTTCCATTCGAGTTCTTGATTATGCAGGCAATGAAACCATTGTTGAGCAGAGTGTCGAAGTGACAGAGCCGGAATTGGTATCTATTTACATGCCAAGGAATTTTACAATACATATTGATCCTCAGCAATTAGCGGGTAGAGAGCAGATATACTCAGACAATGTGGAACTTAAGAATGTCAGCAAATTTGATGTTCGTGTTAATATTGATAACGTAGTGTTAAATGTGAATGACGAAGTGTCAGCGGATGGCATCTTGAAGGATTGTGAACTGTATCTGATTGCCCCGGATACAGGCGAGAAAATCAAATTAAAAAAGGGTGACAATGAGAATGTGTATTCTTATCGGTTGCCGATAGAGGCAGTTGGGGATTTGGCAAATATACGGTTTGTGGGAACTACCACAGAAGGTTCGGACAGATTGTGGAAGGGCAGTGATATTTCCTTAAGTTTACAAGTGAGTTTTGTGAAATGGGATGATGTCGAAGAATGAGAATAATATTAAATATTCGTATATAAGGAATGCGACCAGATGTCTGGTCGCATTTTCTATTATAGGTGTTGTTGTATGAATTTGATAATATCTTCTGCACGATGTATCCAGGTATGATGCTCCCGCGCTTTTCTTTGTCCTGTTAGTGCAATCTGTTCTGCTTTTTCTGAGTCAGACAATATCTCTTCTATGATACAAGGAAGCTTGCCTAAGTCATCCATATCAAAGAATCGTAATTCTGCACCATCATGAAACAGACCCTCTAGATACTCGTTGCGTTCTGTGAGACACACAGCGCCACATAACATAGATGTGAATACGCGCTCGTGAGAGCCATTCATAAATAATGGAAGTGCATTCAATACAATTTTTGTGTCGCACATAGTTTCCAAAATAGTAGAATAAGAAACCTGTCCGTGGATATGAATCAAGTCAGGACTATCACAAGAATAAGTTTCCCAATTGGCACCGAACACGTCTACATGGACTCCATTTTGAGTCAAGGTATCAATAATGGACTTTCTGTTTTGAAGTCGGATAAATTTATCAACAATTGCCATTTGATAGAGTAGATTTCGGAATTCTTCCTTTGATATATCAAGCTGATGTTTATCAAATTCTCTTTGGAATAAAATCTCTAATGGTTCGTGGCGATTGACAAAATGTTGATTAATTACATTCCATGCAATGGTTTTTGCTAATTCTGGGAAATTATTTATTTCTTGTTCTTCTGCCTCGATATCACCGTAGCTCCCCATAAATACAACGGAATATGAACGTTCCTTATAAGGTTTGACTGGAGTCACAGGATGATTGCCGCCGTGTGCGATAAAGCATGTATCTTTGACATTTGGATAGTACTTCTCTATATACTTCACATGGTGGTGGTCAACGCAGGAGACACAATGATTCTCATTCGCACTTTCCATACGAGGATGATGATAGTATGGGTGGTCTACAAGAAATGACAAGAACAGTGGCTTGGCATGTTTGTCAAATAAATCTAATAAATTGGTCATCATTCCGTTAAAGGAAACGATAGCGTCGTAAATTTGCATCTTACAAAATTCATCTTGTGTACATCGATGTTCCGAATCGGCAACATCATAGATATCTACAATAATTCCCATGTTTTGAAATCCGGTTATTAGTTCGTCAGCGAAATCTCTTAGAACATCATATCGAGAGCGTCCCTTCACAACGAGAATTCGAGTCACTGTTTTTGGAGCATGTTCTATAAGTGGGCGTACAGCCATTCGTAGATTCAAGTCTGCGTTTTCGTGGCTGAATAATTGGATTTGAGGAATCCTTGCAATATATGGGAATAGCTCATAAATACTTTGTTGCAAGACATCAAATAGCTCTGAGTGAATTTTTCCAAATTGCTTTGTGAATGTGGTTACAAAGAGCGTGTACTCTGTAATAAAATGATTGTCATACCATACAGCAAATGGTTGGTAAAGGTTTCGATTACGTAATTCTTCAATCAGCATCATATTTGTTTCTAGACGATTTAACAAAGTCTCTGGCGTTAGTTTGCATGTAATAGAATTAGAATGGAGAACGTGGTGATATAAGGTATCAGGTAGGATACATACTTTTTTGCAATATCCATTTATTAAGCCTGAAAAAAATACATCTTCATAATACATTCCTGCAGGAAATGCTATTGCATTATCCACAAGTAATTCTTTTGTGTATAATCTATTCCAAATTGGATGGAAAGTCGTCAAATTAAGAAAATGAAGTCGATCTTCAACCGTATCGATTGACATAGTAGTGGAGGAGATGAAATTGGTGGGAAGCTGGTTGTCAATTTCATTTTGTGTATATTGGCATATGACCAAATCACAACCTTGAGAAATTGCGGCATGATACATCGTATCATACATTTGAGGTTCGCAATAATCGTCAGCATCTACAAAACCAATATATTCACCTGAAGCATATTGTAGTCCCACATTACGTGCCTGTCCTGGTTTTCCGTTGTCATTACAATGAACGACAAGTATGGATTCGGAAAATTGTTGCTCGTATTGACAAAGAATATTGAGGGTTTCATCGGTGGAAGCATCGTCAATTAGAATTAGCTCCATGGCATCGATGCCAATGGTTTGCTTGACTAAGGAATCTAAGCATTTGACTATAGTATTTTCTACGTTATAGCAAGGTATAATGATGCTTATTTTTTTGTTCATGCGGTTCTCCTTTTGCGATATGGTATTACCATCTTGAAAATACAAATTCATCTAATTGTTTCTGGTGACTTTAAGTTTAACATGTGCTACACGAATTTGTCACTATATATTTCAAGGCTAGTTTTCGCTTACAAGACAACATTTCATCTTCGTCAACAGCAAGGAAAAATCTAGAATCTGTTTGCCAATCGTAGTGTTCTCGTGCTATAATTTTGTTAATTAAATGATAACAAATGCTTTCACAAGGAGGTGTTCCTATGTCAATGAATATTAGTACAAACTATCGTAACTTATCAAGTGGTTACAAGATTAACAGCGCAGCAGATGACGCCGCAGGATTGTCCATTACACAGAAGATGGAGACAGAAAAGAACGGATATGATATCGGCGTAGAGAACGCAGAGAAGGGTAATAGTGTTTTAAATGTAGCAGATGGTGCGTTGGGAAGTATTTATGATTCTTTAAGCCGCATTCGTGAGTTAGGTATTCAGGCTTCCAACTCCGCAATTTATTCCAAGGATGAATTACAGATGATGCAGGATGAGATTGACCAGATTAAGCAGGGTATTGCAGACGTAGCAAAGAATACACAGTTCAATGGTTTGAAGCTATTGGACGGAAGTATGGCAGATATGGAACTGGCCACTAACCCACATGGTATTGGTCACGAGATGGAAATGATGAATGCATCTTTGGAGGAGCTTGGAATTGCCGATTTTGATGTGACTAAGAGCTTTAATTTGGATGACATTGATAATGCACTGAAGAAAGTGAGTTCGGCTCAGTCGTCCATTGGTGCGCAGTCAAATCGTCTTGCTTATACAGTAATGAATAATCAGTACGCATCTTATAATTTAGATTCTGCCATTAGTTCCATGAAGGATACGGATATGTTTGAGGAAATGAGTGACTTGCAAAAGAATAGTATTTTGGAACAGGTTCAGATTGCAATGCAGAAGAAGCGGATGGAAGAGGAAGAACAGAAGAGACAAATTATACAGGTGAATTAAAGTTGTAGAATATATGGTGTCGTCATCTGAGTAGGTTCGGATGGCGATATTTTTATACAGGAAGATGTGGATTGGAGAAGAATATGACAAGACAACAGATTTATTGTACAAATACATTGTTACAAGGGATTGCGTTTTCTATTATACGCGCATGCCACGTGCAAAATTATGACAAAGTAGTGCGTACATTTACAGATTTGACAAATAACCTGATGTCGGTACTAGATGCCGTTTTTTCAGATCTTTCATTTTATAATCAGGAGATGGAACTAGTAAATCCAGAGGGGGTAAGTGCTTCCTTGCAGGATATACTCGTGGCACAGGAGAATAAAGACTATGTCTTGTTAGCAGACTTATTAGAACTACAATTGGTTCCGTTCTTGCAATCTGTGCAAGAAGCAATTCGGACATATGATGTTGCAAGCATAGAACCAAGTGTGTGGGAGCGTAATATATCGGTTTTGAAACAGAAGGATGAAACGCTTTGGAAACAAGTGCTGGAGTACCACGAACAATATGAAAAAGCAGTGGCGAAGGGGACTTGGCAGGGCAGACATCATTTGGAAGATACTAATAGTGGAGCATACACCATGGCTGGACAGGATGAAAACGGGTTGTACTATTATCATAGCAATGTAAGTCCTTGTAAAGAAGCTATGGATTTTGCGCAATACTATTATCAACCGGGCTGCGAAGAGTATGTAATCTGGGGCTTGGGACTAGGTTATCATATTCAAGAAATGATTAAATTAGATGATGGGATTGCAATTACTATTTATGAGAGCGATATGGATGTGATATATCATTGCCTAAATGCGGTTGATATGTCAATGTATCTTGCTTTACCAAAGCTTAAGCTTGTTTATGATCCGGAGTTTGTGAAGATTATTGATACATTAGAGCATATTACTGAGAATTTCATTTTGCATTATCCTTCTCTGCGTCATATCGAAAACGAGAGAATCCGAGAGCAGATGGAAATGTTCTTTATCCGTGACAGTGGTAAACGTAATACAGCGATACTTTTTGAAAGTAACAGTCGGGAGAATTTCAAAAATTATAATGGTTATGTGGATGAACTGAAATCTGCATTTGAGGGAAAAGATGTTGTGATTGTTGCAGCGGGACCATCCCTTGATAAAAATGTAGAGTTACTTAAGAATAAAAAGCCAAATATGATTATCATGGCAGTGGAAACCGTGTTTCGCAAGTTGATTCAACTTGGTGTGGAAGTGGATTATATGATTGTTGCAGATGCAAATTCTAGAATATATAATCATATTTCTGGTCTGGAGGAACAGCAAGTTCCAATGTTATACCTATCGACAGCCTATAAGGGATATTCCATGAATTATCAGGGTCTGAAGTATCTTATCTGCCAGAATGGTTATAATAGGGCGGAGGATTTTGCAAAGCAAAACAATTGGAATTTATATGAAACTGGTGGTTCGGTAAGTACAACTGCATTGGATGTATGTATTCGTCTTGGCGCAAGGTCGATAGCATTTATTGGATTAGATTTAGCATATACAGGTGGTCACGCTCATGCAATGGGAGCAGCAGCGAGAAATGCATCTGGAGTAGAGGAGATGCAACAGGTTCCTGCAGTAGATGGAGGAACTGTACCGGCAAGTAAACTATTCATGATATATAATAAGTGGATTGAAAAGCGTATTAAAAATGAGGATGTAATTATGCCAATTTATGATGCCACAGAAGGTGGGGCACTTGTTCCAGGACTACAGATTACCACTTTGCAAAATTATATGCAGATTAACAATCGCCATTGAGATTTCTCGATGGCGATTTGCTGTATACAGAAAACTAAGTCATACTTGCGTACTTTATTCATCTGAGAGACTATAATCAACCCACGTCTATTATTACAAAATAGCTTGAAACTGATTTTACAATAGTGTATAGTAAGTAGTTGATAAATCAACAAGTTGTTTTTGTGACGCATAATACTTGCATATTACTGCAAGGAAATGCGATAGGA
>JAGAQX010000166.1 GCA_017622535.1 Lachnospiraceae bacterium
AACAACAGCATTGTAAGAATCAACTGTAATCCAATCTTTGCTGCATATCCTGCATCATGATTAATCCAATAAACCATAGAAAGATATGTATAAATCATGGCAACAATACAAATACCAGACCACCAGAAATGTGGTGTAGTATAATGATTGATAATTACCAACCCTATTCCTGTTAAGATAAACAAGAACAAAATCAACCGCATGACAAAATGAAGTCTCTTGGTACGCTTTCTCACATCTGGATAAGGAGACTCTGCTGGCATCCGAGTATCGATTGCCTGTTGCTCCTCCTCGCTCATTTCGTCTAACACACTATGACACAACGGACATATATCTGTGTTATCATATACAATTACATTACAATGTCTGCATTTATTCATACATTACCCCATTACTTTCGATTGAAACCGTCACACCATCTTCGGAAAGCTTTTGGAAAAAGCCCCTTTGTATGGCTGTATCCATTAATATAGAACTAAATGTAAATGTAAGCACACCGTTATAAGAACAAACGGTACCCTTCATATTCTGTCCCTTGGACATGGATAGTATCGCGGTAAAATTGTCTATATACTGCTGGTATGGTTCTTTCAGCTCGATATTACCAATGTTCGTAACTGTAGCCGAAGTCGCTTTTGCTGACATACCATACACCTGCTTTAACACAAAGTTCTTAATCACCAATGGAACCGCTCGAAGAATCCACTTCTTTTCGTTGGACACATTGTACGACATAATGTTATCCAAATTCTCCGGCGTAATCTGTTCCTTTAAATCCTTTGCCACAATCTCTAACACTTCCTCAAAGGTGTAATCCTCCCGCTCCGGCTGGAAGGTTGCAAACACCATAGCAAAGAAATTCTTCATAGTGTGAGAGTTATAATAAGGTCGCAAATTCACTGGTACACAACAACGAATCGGATATTTGCTAGGCTGGCACTTCAAATAATTCTTATATATGGCATACACAAAGGTTCCTACCAGATATTGATTAATAGTCACACCGTAAGACTTACTAGCTCGCTTTAACTGGTCAACAGGCAAATATCCGTGCATCACGCCCATTTCTCCCTTAGGCACCCACTCACCCTTAAGTGTCAATGCTCTTTCTGACTTATATACCTTCGGGTGGCCTTTCTTAAAATTTTTCACATAGCTATCTTCCTTATCCATGAAAACGCCTGCGGAAATCTTATCCTTATCATGCTCCAAAATCTCCGGATGACGGAGACGCAGATACTGGTACACTAGCTCTTTCAAGAAAATCAATCCGCCTGCACCGTCAGTGAGTGCATGGAATACCTCTAGGTTGATTCTACATTTATGATAAGTTACGCGGAACATATAATGATGATTCCTACTCTTGTCAATGTATGCTCCCGGATGAGAATACTCCTCTCTCACAATAGGCGCAGGATTCATGTTCTCCTCAAAATAATACCAGAAAAATCCCATGCGCAAGCGCATACGAAAGATTGAAAACTGAGGCAGGATACGATTTAACGCTTCCTGTAACAACACACGGTCAATTTCCTCTGTGAGATTTACCGAGATACGATACACATTTGTCATATCCTCATTGGCAATCACAGGGAAAAGATTGGCAGTGTTGTCTAGCTTATCCCAAGCAAGCTGTTCCTTGCGCAGCGTCTTCTTGTCTGCTTTCTTGTCTACCTGTTCTATATTCTGTTTTGATGTTACATTTTTCTTTTCTTTTTTCATGTTATTGTCCCTATATGTTTGTTAAACTATCGGCTTTCTAACGACACCAAAGTACCATCGGTCTCTTCGGCAACCCTGTCACCCACTGAAAATTTCTCGTCTTTCATTTGACGCTCTGTTACCTTATACTCTTTTTCAATGCCACTTTTATCCATAGCATAAATGAGCTTACTTGTAGAATCTTTTATATCCTCAATTCTACATACTTCCATCATATTTTCAGAAAGTCTCTTATCTTTTGCGGAGCCAATCGCCATGCCTAAACACATACCAATAGGTAGTCCATAGCACAATCCCATTGCCATATTATCTGGAAAAAAAAGCAATCCCATTATAAGACCACCAGATACTCCAAAACACATGCCAAGACTCATATACATTGTCATATACTTTTGAACTTTCTGTTTATCATCCATTCTATATACCTCCATTCAAAATCATTCAACAACTCAAAATAAATCCACAAGCTCACTATACACCTTCTCATAATTTGCCTTTACAAAGGAATTGTGTGTGATTTGTTCTGTATTGATAAAATAAACCTAGATTTGCTCGTTCTATTCTATTTTGCTCAAGAAGAAATTTCCGTTTCTTTTCCTGCTCCTGTGCCTTAGTAGGACCTTTGGCATTTATATATCGATTACCATATAAGCGATTATACTCTGTATCGGTATATATCTTATCTTTCTGGATATAGAATCTCTTCTGCAAAAAATACTCCATATTATTTTGTTCTAATATTATCGAGGAATCAATCACTGTTGGAGCATAATATGCTTTTCTCATTACAGAACCCTTTGGTGTACGATTATCTTTTGTCCAATACATATTAACACATTGTATTGCTAACATTCTCATCCTCTCTTCTATTAACATTCATCTGGCTTTTGCCCATCATGTGCTAGCCACTGACAATCCGTCATCTCCATATTGGTAAATGTAGCCTTAAATGACGAGTTCTCCGGACTACATGCATAGACCCCAAACCGAATGGTTCCCTTTCCATTCCACATATGACATATGCGCATTTGGTTATACCGCACGCCATCCGTCGAACAGTGAACTACCCATTGTCTAAAGCCAATGGGCTTCCTGCTTCCCAGACCTCGTAACCTACTATCTCCACAGGCGTTAATTCGGGCAGTCCCTGCCCTATATTGTTATTTTTTATGCTATTTGTCTTAATCCCTCTTCCAGTATATTCTTCGCCGCATTGATATCTCTATCGTGCTTCGCTCCACAGACAGGACATATCCATTCCCTGACTGTCAGATTTTTCGTCTCTGTATTTTGGTATCCACAGACTGAACACAACTGACTACTGGCATAGAAGGTATCTATTTTGACATATTCCCTTCCATTCCATTTTGCCTTGTATTCCAACTGCCTTGTCAGCTCATACCATGATACATCACTTATTGACTTTGCCAGATGATGATTTTTTACCATATTCTTTATCTGCAAATTCTCCGAGACTATCACTTGGTTTTCGCTGATAATCTCATGGGATATCTTGTGCAGATAATCTTTTCTGGTATTTGATATTTTCTCATGGCATAATGCTATCTTTTTCTTTGTTTTGTAATAATTTTGACTTCTGTTCTCTTTATGGGCTAACTGCCTTTGCAGTTTTTCCAGTTTCTTCTCGTATTTTCTGATAATTTGGGGATTTTCGTATTTCTTTCCACCAGAAGTAATACATAAATCCTTAATACCTAAATCGATTCCTGTATTTTGGGTTGTATGCGGCAGTTCCACGTGTTCTGTATCCACTAAAATCGATACATAATATTTTCCACTCGGAACTTGTGATATCGTTGCCGTTTTTATCTGCCCGCTAAAATTTCTATGCAATTTTACTCTTACTTCTTTTAATTTAGGCAGTTTTACTTTGTTGCCCTCAAAATCCACTGTTATGTTGCCATTCGTAAAATTTGTTGTATATGATTTATGATTATCATGTTTACTCTTAAACTTCGGATAACCTGCATGTTCCCCAAAAAATTTCTGATATGCGCTGTCCATGTTGTAAATCGCATTTGTCAGAGCAAATTTATCCACTTCTTTCAGCCATTCATATTCTTTCTTTAATTCCCTGTTGCAGTAATTGTTACAGTCGGTTTTGCTGACAGATTTTTTCTCTTTTTCGTATCTTTCTTTCCGATATGCAAGTGTCTGATTATACACAAAACGGCAACAGCCAAATGTTTTTTCTATCTGTACTTTCTGCTCATTATTGGGATATATTCTGTATTTATATGCTTTTAACATTCGCTGCCACCTTCTTTCTTAGCCTTGATTTTCGATATACTTTTTTAGCATTTCTTCTGATACATTTCCTATACTACAAGCAAAATAACCATCTGTCCAAAATGTATATTCTTTCCAGAAATGCTTCCGCAAATAATTCGGATAGCGTTTCCATATATGGTAAGTCGTATAACTTTTCATTAGGTTTACAATTTTACTCACCGACATTGTAGGTTCAGTTTCTATCATGTAGTGAATATGGTCTTTGTCAGTTTCCATGTATTTGATAATAACTTTGTGCTTTTGACATATCTCATATGAAAACTGCTTTATATCATCTGATACCTGTTGCGAAACCAGTAATTTTTTCCTATATTTGCAGACGAAAATAATGTGATATTGTAATAAATATTTGTGTCTGTTTTTAGATTTCCATGTTCCCATATCATTAGCATACAATAATTCTCAGCTTTTGGCTACCTTAACCCACCGTCTAAAGCCAGTGGGATTGCGGTAGCCTTATTTCAAATATATAAAAATACACTTTACACATTTTTATTCGAGTTTACATATGTATTTTACACATTTTTATGTGTTTTATCAATTAAATTTACACATTTTTATTGATTTGCTAATGTATACAGTTTTGTTTATGTAGGGATTTTAAAATCCAATTTTTAACGTATCAAAATCAAGTACATGACTTTTTGACTTGGTGATTGGCAATTTTTGCTCTTCGCTAAATCCAATGGTTTCGCCTGGATTCAAAGTCACATCGTATTCCGCCACATAATTGGCAATTTCCATCAGCATTTCAAATACTTCACTGGCTGGATGGGAACTATTGACAATCTCAATTTCATCTTTTTCAAAGTTCTGTAAACCGAAGGTATTTCCAATCATTTTTTAAATCTGAAACAAGCTGCTCTAACGAGAAAACTGGTTCCTCTAACAAAACAAATGATATAAATGAACCCTTGCTCTGCTTGCTATCTTTTGATTCTGAATGAACAGTTTCATAGGTATCATAAGCCGTGTCTTCTGCAACGTTTTCAAGTATATCTCTTTCTTAATCGTCTTTTGTTCAAAATCGAACAATATTATTCAACTCTCTCACCTAGATAATAAAATCCTTTCGCTTCATTCAGCTTCACATTTTGGAAAGTACCTATCAAAGATTCATCCCCTGGGAAATGAACCAAAATGTTATTGGATAAACGACCTGTCAACAAGCTTGCATCCTGTTCATCCACACCTTCTACTAACACTTCTAAAACCTGTCCTTGGTCTTTACTACAGGTCTCTTTTGCAATGTCTTGTACTTCCTTCAATAAGCAATCAAAGCGTTCTTTAATCTGTTCTTCTGTGGAAGCAAATTCCATGGTTGCTGCTGGAGTTCCAGTACGCTTTGAATAAATAAATGTAAATGCAGAATCAAAACGAACCCTTCTCACCACATCTAATGTCTCATTAAAGTCTTCTTCTGTCTCTGTCGGGAAGCCAACAATAATATCTGTCGTTAAAGAAATATCTGGAATTGCAGTTTTTATTTTATCTACCAACGCAAGGTAATCTTCCTTGGTGTAACGGCGATTCATATCCGCTAATACCTTTGTACTTCCGGATTGCATAGGTAGATGTAAATGTTTACAAATCTTCTTCGACTTCGCCATAACAGCAATCAACTCATCGGATAAATCCTTTGGATGCGATGTCATGAACCGAATTCGTTGTAAACCTTCCACTGCTTCTACCTGTTCTAGCAACTGTGCAAAGGAAATCGGATTATCCAAGTTCTTACCATAGGAATTGACATTCTGACCTAAGAGCATCACCTCAACCACACCATCTGCTACAAGATTCTTAATCTCTGCGATAATGTCCTCTGGTTTTCTCGAACGTTCTCTACCACGCACATAAGGTACAATACAGTAGGTACAGAAGTTGTTACAACCAAACATAATGTTGACGCCACATTTGAAGTCATACTTTCTCTCGCTTGGTAAATCTTCTACAATCTCTGTAGTTCCTTCCCATATATCAATAATCATTCCTTTGGAATTCAACTTGTTCTCAATTAATTCTGCAAGCTTGAATACATTGTGAGTACCGAAAATGATATCCACATGGCGATAGCTTTGCTTAATTTTCTCAACAACCAAGCTTTCCTGCATCATGCAGCCACATAAAGCAATGATCATATCTGGATTTTTCTTCTTATATTTCTTAAGCTGTCCAAGTCTTCCATAAACGCGAAGATTTGCATTTTCACGGACGGTACAGGTATTCATTATAAGAAAATCTGCATCTTCACTCTCAGAGCGTACATAACCGATAGTTTCTAAGATACCTTCTAGCTTCTCGCTATCCTTTGCGTTCATCTGACAGCCGAAACATACACTACAATAGGTAAGAGGGCGACCTAACTCTTTGGATTTATCTGTTATTCGAATTCTCAATCGTTCCATGATTTCTTTTTGTTTGTTTGCTTCTATCTCATTGATGTTTATTTCTGATCTCATAGTGTTCTCCAATCTAATATATTGTCAAATATATCGTGTATGTTTAAAGCCTCTATTTCATACACGGATATTCGTTTTTATCAAAATCTTGTTGTATTTTAAACATAAAAATACAAGATAAAGTATACATAAATTCATTAAAAAAATCAATGATTTGAATTGAAAAAAGATTGTTAATTCTAGTATCATTTAGAAAGAAAACCCAGCAACAAATACACATTGTTACTGGGTTACATATAATATTATTTCTCGATTTTATACTTATCTGTATCTTACTATAGATGTTGAATCTGTTTTGAATCATGCTAATTTGAAATACTATGCATAATTTCTTTCAAAGCTAATGGTAAAAATGGTTTTGTCAAATAATCCTCTACTCCATACTCTGCAGCTTTTTCTAGGGTTTCAAGATTCTTATCACCTGTCATAAATACAACTGGAATTTTGTATTTTTCCTGGATGCGTGATAATGTTTCAAAACCATCCATCTCTGGCATAACCAAATCTAACAAAATCAGATTAATATCATCTTCTGCTAATACCTTTAGGGCTTCATTGCCACTATTGACACCGATGACTTCGTACATCGGTTCATCTCTCATGATAAATTCAATCATTTTTATATTCATCGGTTCATCATCTACTACAAGAACTCTTTTATGGTCAGATACTGCTTCTTTTAGAGAGTATAATTTATCTTCATCAATCATTTGTAGCATGATATCTGCAATTTCAGGGTCAAATTGGAGACCTTTTCCCTTCACAATTTCAGAACGAACCACGTCTTGTGGTAATGCTTTACGATAGCTTCGGTTACTCGCCATAGCATCATAGGTATCCGCCACACCAATAATTCTTGCAATTTCTGGAATATTGTCACCTTTCAAACCATTCGGATATCCCTTGCCATCATATCGTTCATGATGGAATTTAGCACCTAGTGCAATGTGATTATCTTCATAAATATCCTTCAAAATGTGATAGCTAGTAACAGGGTGTACTTTAATTTGCTCATATTCCTCATCTGTTAATTTACCCGGCTTATTAATAATCGCTCCTGGAACACGAATTTTACCAACATCATGCAACAAACCTGCATAATAAATGTTCTCTTGTTCCTTCTCAGACTTCTTCATTCGTCTTGCAATTTCTCTTGAATACTCTGCAACACGTAGAGAATGACCGTTTGTATATCGATCCTTTGCATCAATTGTACGAACCAAAGCACGAATAATTTTCTGGTTCATTTCTTCAATTTTTTGTGTGCTTTTTTTGTCAAGCTCCATTGCACGATGTGTTCTCAAAAAAGTAATAATGAAAAATGCGATAATTAAAAGTGAAATTGCACTACAAACAAAAATATTTCGTTTCAAAGTTTCGTATGAATCAGCAAATAGTGTATTATTATCGACTATCATAATTACGTACCAGTTGTTCATAACTGTGTCCGAAAAAACAGTAACTTTTTCACCATTTATCTCCGTTTGAAAATGAGTATTATTAAGAAGCTTTACTTTTTCTAATAGAGTCTTCATAGTGGAATTATCCGTTAGATAATTCTTACCTTTTTCATTAATATCTTTATGGGCAACAACTAATCCATTTTTATCCACCACAAAACCATAACCGATATTATTTAAGTGTATAGATTCTGTTATTTCTTGAATTTGATCCATTGCAATATCCAACGAAAGCACACTTTTATTATCAGATAACATTTCACTAATTGAAATCATAACTGTATTCGTCTGTGCATCAAGATATGGTGAAACCAAAGCTGGTTCTCCTTCGGCTTCTATGGCAACGGTATACCAATCCCTTGTTTTTGGATCATAATTTGAATCAGGAACCCAGCCAATACCATCAATATAGTCATTATTAAACAAACCATATATACCTGTAAAATTATCATCAATTTCTTCCTTGTATCGCTTAGATTCATACACTAAGAATTCTTCGATGTTTTCAGATGATGCATTATTTTCCATCATGTATTCTACAGAAACGGTTGTAGTTTGAACAACATTCACTCCCTTGTCAAGATATGCTTCTAATTCTTCTGCCACTTGAGCAAGATTTGTTGAACCAATCTCTTCTATGTTCTGAACAATATTCGAATTAAAAATGGAATAATTGTATGCAACCATAAAAAATAATGCAATAATAATGCTTATTAAAGTAACTATGTACCAGCTTTTTTTCAAACCTTTCATTTGTATTGTACCCCTCTTTACATATTATAAAACTACTTTGCTATCATTGATTCTATTTCTTGAATGGTATCACAATATAATTTTATAAGCTCCTCATGATGTTCCAGTAAGTAAGTAAGTTCTTCCTCTTTTTTAGATGAAAGATACTCCTTTCCTTTCTGCTCAAGCGTTGCAGCATATTCTGATAACTGTACACCGCCAATATTTAAGGTGGTTGATTTTAAGGAATGTACTGACGTTATATAATCATTCCAATTCCGTTCTTCGAATAGTTGTTTAAGTTGTTCTAATTTCACATCAAATCCATCGTAATATATTTTTAAAAATTCCGAATACATTTCTTTATTATATGCACAATATTTTAATCCTACCGCTTCATCAATATATTTCAATTCATTTTGCACGCTAGAATTCTGTTCTGGTGTTGTCTCCGGCTCTTTATTTTCAGATGTATCAACACCTTTAGTCTGATTTGCAGCATACACTTTATCATATGGTATATATTTTACGAGCATTTGTTCCATTTCAGTAATTTGAATTGGTTTACTTAGATAGTCATCAAAACCATTAGAAAGATACATTTCTTTTGCACCTGCGATTGCATTAGCGGTTAATGCAATGACAACAGTATCTTTCTTTAAATTTAGCGCATTGATTTGATTAATCGTTTCAATACCATCCATCTGCGGCATCATATGATCTAGTAAAACAATGTCATAGTAGTCTTTTTTCATAGCTGTAATGCAATCCTGGCCAGTAGAACATGATGTAACTTGAACTTGACAAGATTTCAACAAACTTTTCATTACAAAAAGATTCATTTCATTATCGTCAACCACAAGAATTTTGGCCTCTGGTGCAACAAAGCTTTGTGTATATGATTCCTCGATATTACTTTTTGATTTTGTTCTAAAATTACCAATCTGTTTTTCATCTATAACTTGTTGTGGAATATACAATGTAAAGGTTGAACCTTCACCATATTCACTTTCAACTTCAATACGTCCTCCCATATGCTCTGCTAAGCGGTGAGTAATTGCTAAACCAAGACCGGAGCCTTCGATACTTCTGTTTTTGTCGATATCTAATCTTTGGAAATTATCAAAAAGATTTCCTAAGTCTTCTTTTCTAATTCCGATTCCAGTATCTTTAATAGCAATTTTTAATAGTATGCTATTGTTTCCATTCTTTTCATGAGTAACAATAAAGGATACAGAACCTTCCTGCGTATATTTAATAGCATTATTCAAAAGATTGATCATCATTTGTCGAATTCTGCCAACATCTCCTAGCAATACACTCGGTAACTGATTTTCTACAGATACATTAAATGTTAATCCTTTTTCGTGAGCCATATATCGAATCATTGTAACGACGTCTTGTAAAAGAACCTTAATCTCATATTCCTCATCACAAAGCTCAATCTTTCCAGCTTCAATCTTTGAAAGATCAAGTACATCATTGATTAATGACAATAAGGTTGCACTCGCATTTTTAATATTTTGGGAGTATCGTCGGATATTATTGGTTTCGCATTCACGTAATATCATTTCATTCATTCCAATAATAGCATTAATTGGAGTTCGAATTTCATGAGACATATTCGCCAGAAATTCACTTTTTGCTTTATTGGCATGTTCTGCATCCTCTTTAGCAACACGTAGCTCTTCGCTTTCCTGCGCTTTTTCAGCAGTAATAAAAAGATAGATGCCAACAATAACAAATAACACCAACAATAATCCAAATACCCATAAAACAAGGGTTGTAATATACATAACTCCTTCAGATAATGCTTCGTCCGGCACAACTCCTACTGCATAGACTCCATAATAGGATAGCTCGGATACAAACAAGAAATATTTATGATTCTTATACTGCACATAACTACTAGCTGCTGTTGCAACATTCATTTTGTCGCGGATAATGCGAAATGCATTCTGAATCTTATCAGAATTAAGAAATTCTTCATCATATGTATCTTGAACAAATGGAATAATGATTTCAAAGTCGGAATTTGCAAGTAATACCTGTCCTGCTCCATCATAGCATTCTCTGCCAAATTTATCTTTTAGGATTGTATCATCATATAATTTATACAATACATATTTTACATTATCTCCATTGTAAACAGGAACGGTAAACATCAACCCTTTTCCTTTTTGGTAGGATACGGCTTTTTTACCGCGGAAGGAATCGCGTATTCCAGTAAATTCGGAAGAAATAATGGGCGGACCATACAAAACAGTTCCATCTAATGCAACCATTCCTAAAGAAACACCCTCCTGCTCTAGCTTTACATTCTGAAATACCTTTTCGAACGTGATGTCATTCTGGATTGCACCAGAAATATTATTTAATTGAATAAATTGTACTTCGATACTTTGTTCAACCTGCTCACTTATTAAAAGTGCTTGTTCTGTTAACTGATTTTCAATATTATCAGTCAGTAATTGATTCATTTTATATCCAAGCAAACAACCAACAACTATCATGATTATTAAAAGTGCTGATATTACAAGTATTGATTTTTTACTTAGTAGTTTTCTTTTATTCTTCATAAAACTCCACACCCTCTACATACCAGTCAAAGTATTTTAATAATTGCTCATCATCAATCGTTTCTCCTTCGTCGCAACGAAGTTTATGTTCAGTGTCATAGATAATTCCTGAAAAAACGTCATATCCATTTATTATCTCTTGCTTTGCATTTTCTATAATTGTTATAGTTTCTTTTGTCACCTTTGGAGAATAATCAGTTAATCCTACAGCATCTTGCTCAATACCAATCCAATAGGTGTCAATTACATCCGATTGACCACGAGAATAATCAAGTAATATTTCTCGATAAGTTGGACCCAAATGGAACTCAGCCGCAGTTAAAAAATTATCAGATACATCAGCAATTGCTTCATGATATCCAATGGATGCAATTCCTTTTTGTTCAGCTATTTCAATAATGTTTGGTTGATTTTGGTGATAGGTAATGACATCTACATTTTTTTCATCAATAAGGCTAGCGGCTAATTTTTTTTCTCTATCTGCATCATCCCAGGAATTACTCCATGCAACAATCACTTTAGCATCCGGATTTACACGCTGTACGCCAAGTGTAAATGCATTAATCCCACGATTCACCTCGCTATTTGCCATCGCTGCCACATAACCAATTGTATTACTCTTTGTTTGCATGCCCGCAATAATTCCGGTTAAATATCTTGCTTGATACATACGGGCAAAATAGCTTTTGATGTTCGTTACACCATGGTCAAAGGACTCAGAATAAAATGTAATATCTGGATAATCCTTTGTGATATCAGCGATTTCTGCCGCATATCCATAACTCGACAAAATAATAATATCTACTCTCTCTTCTGCTAAATCGTGAACTGCCTGTTCACACTGTCCTTCGTTTTCTTTTATATTCTCTTTCACAAGCAACTTTGCGTCTAGTTGATCACAAGCTTCTTTGATTCCATCATAATGAAGTTTATTCCATCCCTGTTCGGTTGTTGTTCCTGTCATAATAAATCCAACACGAAGACTTTTCTTCTTTTTAAAGCCAGTCGTGGTAATAATTACGATAATTAAGCTAAATATAAGAAATACAACAACGAAAAGAAGTATTTTTAACTGTTTTCTATTAATCATGTACATATACTCCCTTCACATACCAATCAAATGAATTCAACATAGCATCATCTGGCATGTTTTCACCCTCGTTAATTCGAATATTGCCCTCCATATCAACGATGGGACCATAAAAAACATCAAATGTGCCATTATATAATTCTTGTTCCTTTTCTTTGAGAACATCCTGAATTCCATCTTTAACATTAGTTGTAAGTGGAGATAGAGAAATGATACCTGTCTCGACACCTTCCCAATATTGCTCAGATTTGAATTTTCCCTGCAAGCATTCCAGTAACTGTGGTGTATAGAAAGCTTCCCAATTCCATACAGCAGCGGTTAAAAAGCTATTTGGATAATCACTGCTATTATCCATATTGTATCCAATTGACCAGATACCTTGCTCTTCGGCAATATCCAAAGGTGCAACAGTATCACAATGCATTGTAAGAATATCAACATTGTATTCATCACATAAAAGCTTTGCAGCATCTGCATTAGCATTATAGTCTGTCCAGGATTCGGTATAGACTACATTTACTACTGCATCTGGATTAACAGATTGTACGCCCAAAGTAAATGCATTGATTCCACGATTTACTTCAGAAATTGGATAAGCAGCTACATACCCAATCGAATTAGATTCTGTCTGCATACCTGCAACAATTCCACTGAGATATCGCATCTGATAAATCCTTCCAAAATAGGTGGATACATTTTTGTCTATTTGAACGCCTGTTGCATGGAAAAATTTGATTTCTGGATTCTCCTTTGCAACCTGGATAATATAATCACCATAATTGAATGAATTACAAATAATAATTTCACAGCCACCATCAATCATTTCCTGCATCACACTCATACAGGTATCATCAAATGGCACATTTTCTTTGTATGTAATTGCCAAATTAAGCTCCTTAGCACTTTTATTAATTCCCTCATAATGAGACTGCCCCCATCCTTTGTCGTCAATGGTTCCATTATAAAGGAAACCAACTTTTGTACGCTCCTTAGTTACCTCTGTATTTCTTTCGTTTCCATGCATAGAAAGCATACCAATAATAATTATCAGTAAAATACTTCCTACAATAATTGCTATCTTTTTCATATGTACCCCTCTTTATAATTTATATGAATCACCAAATTGAATTGCACCACAGGATATTTCAATTAACTGGTAATTATAATCATGGTTCATTATTCTGATTTCAAGTCAATGCAAATGATCTCTGGTCTATTGAAGACACGAACTGGTACAACACTATTCCCAATTCCACGGCTGATAATCATAGAAACACCATTTTCTTCGTGTAGTCCTTCTGTGTAATCTGGCAGAAATCCTTGGTCAGGTGCTACAAGCCCACCAACAAATGGCAAGCGCACTTGTCCACCATGGGCATGCCCTGAAAGTATTAAATCTACATTTTCTTTGCTGTAAAGCATCATATTTTGTGGTTCATGGGCTAATAATAAAATAAATTGGCTTTTATCATTATCTTTTGTTAAAGTATGTAATGTATCGCTAAGCAAGCTTCCATCATCTAATCCGACTAATGTAAATGATTCAGATACCGATGTTTTATTATCATTGCTATCACCTGATGTAGTATTTGTATCTGTCTTTATTGTAATATCTATTGCTTCATCATTCAGAATGACAGTTCCTGTATTTGATATCCTTTCCATTAAATCAGATCTAACAGCTTCCTCCAACCAAAGCTCATGGTTCCCTGTAATATAATAACAAGGCGCAATCTTAACTGCTTCTTCAAGAAATGCAATTGCTGTATCTATGTTTGTGTGATTACTATCTATGATATCGCCAGTTATTACAATCATATCTGGGGTTAGAACTTGAATCTCTTCAATTAGTCGATTGGGTTGTTTGCCAAAATTCTTGTTATGCAAGTCGGATATCTGCACAATACAGTACCCATCAAAACTAGACGGAATATCTTTGCATGAATATGTGTAATAGCTTGTTTGTAAAGAGTTGTTTTGCCAAAAACTAAAACCAATACATACGAATATGCATATTGTTATGACAATCATTTTTTTCTTTGATATCATCATTTATTGTCCTCTCGCACATCCATTCTCATCTTCTCAATCAATCTCACGAAAGACTCCTCAAACCGTCTATCATCCTCTTCTGTCCTTTTTGTAGGTCCTTTTATATGATGTTTCCCTTTTGCTCGTCTTGCTTTTTTGTTGATATGACGCTCCATTAGCATCTGGTCAATATTATCGTTGGTGTACCATTTACCACTTTGATGAATACCAACCGCGCCTTTCCCTAAAATCATGGCAGCAACACCGTAATCCTGGGTTACAACAATATCACCTATATTACAAAGGTTTACTAATGCAAAGTCTACTGCATCTGCACCAGCACCGATAATCTTTACCTCACTGTAATCCGAATGCAAAATATGGTTGGTATCGCATAACAAGATTACCTCGATATTCTGTTGTTTTGCAATTCGCTCTACAATGCTTACAACAGGACAAGCATCAGCATCCACTAATATCTTCAATATACAAACTCCTACTTCGACTTCAACAAATACGTAATCGCTTCCTTTAATCCATCCACCGACAATGTATACATGTGGAATAATTCAGACAACGCATCCTCTGACTCCATCCAGGTAACCATACCACGCTGTGCATGATATCTCGGATTCATCCAGACACATTTCTTGTACTTACTGTTTAATAACTGACACCACTCATATCCAGAAAGTCCGTCATTGGGTCCTTTATAATTACCATTCTTGTCAAATAACTCCTCTGGTGCCATCTGTGCATCACCAACAATAATCACCTTGTAATCCTTGTCATAGTGCTTGAAGAGATAATCTAAATCCACCCAATCTCCCAATTCACACTCTGCAGTCTTATATACTTTTGAATAAATACAATTATGAAAATAGTAGGTCTGTACATCTTTGAAATGATTCGCTTTATGAACTGCCTGGAATAGCTCATTACATAGATTCATAAATGGAATCATGGTTCCGCCACAGTCAAACAGTAACAAAAGCTTTACTGTATTCTTTCTAGGGCGGTCAAACTCTAACTGTAGATAACCACCATTATTACAAGTCTTATCAATAGTTTTATCGATATCAAGCTCCGTCTTTGGAACATCTAATCTGGATGAATACTGACGCAAACGACGAAATGCTACCTGATACTGGCGCATATTAAGGACTCTGTCATTGCGGAAATCCTCGTATTTTCGCTCACTCATAACCTGAAATGCACTTTGCATACCACCCTGTTCACCAATACGGATACCACCCACATTACGTCCATGATGTCCGAATGCTGAACCACCACTTGTACCGATCCAGTGATTACCACCATTGTGCTCAGAATTTTGCTCCATCAAACGTTCACGGAACATTCTTTTTACCTCCGCAGCATTCTTTTGCTGGTTAAAGGCATACATCTCTGCATTTTGATGGTCAACCTCCATCTCTTCACCTTTATCCAACCAGTCCTTTAACTGCTGTGGTATTGCATCCTCGGACTGAATATTCTTGAAATACTCCATAAATGCCATATCAAATTTATCGTAGTCAGACTCAGACTTTACTAATATCATACGGCTGACATAGTAGAACTGACTGAAATTAGAATCCACCAGTCCTTTATCCAAGGCTTCCATAAATGTTAGCCATTCCGTCATTGATATATCTAAGCCTTTTGCTTTTAATGTGTAAAAGAAATCTATAAACATAGCTTCTCCGTTCTATATAATAATTTAGCTTTTTATCTGTTTATTGATAATTAAGAAAACATCTCTCATACCCAATAATAATTAGTATAATTTGGCTCTCTTAAGCGCTTCCAAATCTTCATCCTTCTTCAAAAGAACACCAATAAATGGTAATTCTTCTCGAAGCTTATCTGTAGAGATTCCACTTAAGGTTAATGCACGAATCCAGTCAATCAACTCTGATGTACTTGGTTTCTTACGGATATCCTTGATAGAACGAATCCAATAGAAGGTGTCTAGTGCATTTTTTAGTACATTTTCTTCTAAGTTCTCAAAATGTGCATTTACAATCTCTGTCATCTGTTCTCTGTCTGGAAAAGCAATGTAATGGAAAATACATCTTCTAAGGAATGCATCTGGTAATTCCTTCTCTGCATTAGAGGTAATGACCACAATCGGACGAACCTTTGCTTTCACTGTCTCTTTTGTTTCATGAATGTAGAATTCCATCTTGTCAAGCTCCCACAATAAGTCGTTTGGAAATTCTAAGTCTGCTTTATCAATCTCATCAATGAGTAGGATTACCTGTTCATCTGACTTAAAAGCTTCACCAAGCTTTCCAAGCTTAATATAATGAGCAATATCATCTACTCCCTCTTCACCAAACTGGGAATCATAAAGTCTCTGAATGGTATCATACACATACAAACCATCTTGTGCCTTTGTAGTAGACTTGATATTCCAGATGTATAATTCCTTTTCCATAGACTGGCTAATTGCTTCTGCAAGCATTGTTTTACCAGTTCCCGGCTCTCCTTTAATTAATAATGGTTTCTGTAATGCGATTGCCACATCAACAGCCGCCATTAATTCTTCACTTGCTACATAATCCTTACTTCCTGTAAATTTTGCTTCCATATTGTGCTCCTTTTAGTATATTCTAATTTTTTTCCTTAATCAATTTCATTGGTAAATGCTTTTTTATAATTGTATGAAGTTCATTTAATACAATTGGTTTTGATAAAAATCCATCAAACCCTTGTTCTAGATATTGTTCCTTTGCACCGATAATGGCATTGGCTGTCAGCATAATGATCGGAACATCCTTTCCAAATGGTTTCTCTCTCATAATAGCAAGAGCTTCAATTCCGTCCATTTCAGGCATCATATGGTCTAAGAAAATGATATCGTAATGTTCTTGTTCTAACAATGTAATTCCTTGTTGACCGCTTTCCGCCTCATCAATTTGTATTCTGGTGTCTTTCAACAAATGCATAAATACTTTTCGATTGATTGCATTATCATCCACCACTAAAATTCTTGCATTTGGTGCATAATAATTTTCTTTATATTGTCCAGATTCTTCTGTTTGTGATTTGGTATCTTTATAATCTTTTATCGGTGAAAAATCCGTAATCTCTTGTTCTAATTCAAAGAAGAACTCGCTTCCTTTTCCGTATTCACTAGTCACCTGCAATTCACTTCCCATTAGCTTGAGAAGCTGTACTGTAATATTAAGACCAAGTCCGGTTCCTTCTACGTAATGATTTTGCTTTTTGTCCATTCGTTCATATGCAAAGAACAATTTATCAATATCTTCTTCCTTAATACCGATTCCAGTATCTTTTACACTAAATGACAATATAGCTTTATTATCTTCTGTTCGTCCTCTAATGGTTAATATAACAGAACCTTCCTTTGTATATTTGATAGCATTACTGAGAAGATTGGATAATACTTGACGAATACGTACATCATCACCAATATAACCAGATGGTATAGATGAATCGATATCGAATTGTAGCGTAAGCTTACTATCTCTCGCTTTTATATCAAACATATGATACAAATCCTTCAAAATTTTACCCATGTCGTATTTGACGGGAACAATTTCCATTTTGCCAGATTCTATTTTGGATGCATCTAATATGTCATTAATAATATTGAGAAGATTATTTGTGGAGCTTTTAATATCTGTGGCATATTCCTTCACATGATCTTCCTGACTCTCTCGTAATATCATTTCATCCATTCCAAGAATTGCATTGATTGGAGTACGAATTTCATGAGATACCTTTGCCAAAAAATCCGATTTTGCACGGTTTGCTTGTTCTGCTGCTAATTTTGCTTGTTCCAATTCATTTGTAAGCTGTATTTTTTCGAAACTACCACTTACAATGTCAAATATTTTATTGGAAATTGCAACAAAGGTAATATATATCAAGCATCGAGGAAATACATAATACAATCCAAGTGTTAAGGTAGGATTAACATTTACTGTATTCAAAACAAACTGTTCACCATCCGTATAACTATTCAAAACATCGCTAGTCAAAAGTACCATATTTGCATCACATAGTCCCCAGTAATAACCACCATACACAACTAAAAATGTACTGATAACGGACAAAATATAAACATATATCATTACTCTTTTTGATGAATACAGCACCGCATACATAAATGGTAAGACACATAATAGAATAACATGATATGTTACATGTATACCGATTACGGAATATGTAAGGATAATTGAAAATAAAATGATATATTTTGTTTTTTCACTAGAAAGGGATAAAAACCGAGTAATAACCATCGTTGTTAGATAGATAGCCAAACAGATTAGGTATCCTCTATTCATAACAGTTTTGTTAATAATAAAAATATCTAACCAATTCAATATTACGGTAACTGTGTACACCAACATCGTGATTGTAAAACAGTGCAACACATATTTATTTGCAGTATGTTCTTTATCTTGAAAATATTCAGATATTCCCTTTGCTAATTTTTCTTCCATGTTTTCTCCTTAATAGAAACAGTTGGTTTTAGATATTTAACATAATCTGATTAAACACTCATTCCATATGTAAAGATACCAACCACAATTCTTATCACTATGGTTCCCAATATGCACATATTCGAATACAGCCAACAAGCTAGCGGATATTGCACACTGCCTTTTTCTCTTTGTTTATTGGTAAGCCTAACAATCATAGTAACAAACATAATTACTCCCAATATACCGTCTACAACGAGTGTAACAAAGGTTCCGATGTTCGTTAGATCTTCATAAGTATCTTGTAATGCTTTATATTGTAAATAGTCATCTCCATAGTGACCACTGTTATAGGTATCCCAGCTTTTTCCAAAATAATCTATAAATAATATACCAAACACAATTACAAGTAATGGTAAAATAGTTTGGATAACAATACAAATCGCATATGTTTTTTTATTTTTAAACATTCGTACTTCCTCTAATTATTATTCTACCAAAAACTATGGTCTTACCTGTCCATTACCGTAGATAATATACTTTGTTGTTGTAAGTGCTTCTAATCCCATCGGTCCTCTTGCGTGGAGCTTCTGGGTACTAATTCCAATCTCTGCACCAAATCCAAATTCAAATCCATCTGTGAATCTGGTAGATGCGTTGACATATACAGCCGCAGAATCTACTTCATTTAAGAATCTCTGTGCATTATCGTAATCTTTTGTCACAATAGATTCTGAATGTCCAGTTGAATTTGCATTAATATGCTCAATTGCTTCATCCACAGAAGATACGACTTTAGCAGAGATAATCTTGTCCAAATACTCTGTTGCATAATCCTCTTCTGTTGCTGGAATTACATACGAATCATAGGATTGCATCATTTCATCACCACGGATTTCGCAATCCTTTTCCTTCAAAGTAGCAATAATTTTAGGTGCAACCGCATCCACAATGTCCTTGTGAATCACTAAGGACTCACAAGCGTTACATACACCTAAACGCTGCATTTTCGCATTTTTTACGATGTCTACTGCCATTTCCACATCTGCAGTTGCATCAATATATACATGACAATTACCAGTTCCCGTTTCAATTACTGGTACGGTTGCATTTTGTACAACGGAACGAATCAGTCCAGCACCACCACGAGGAATTAGCACATCAATGTATTCATTCATTTGCATCATCTTGGTTGCAGTCTCACGGCTGGTATCCTCTAATAAGAACACCGCATCTGGAGTTACATGGTTTTCCTCCAATGACTTTTTAATAATATCCACAAGTACAATGTTAGAATAAATGCAGTCAGAACCACCACGTAAAATCACTGCATTACCAGTCTTAAAGCAAAGAGAAAATGCATCCACTGTTACATTAGGGCGAGATTCATAAATCATACCGATGACACCTAATGGTACTCTCTTCTTACCTACCATAAGTCCATTTGGACGGGATTTCATAGACAACACTTCTCCAACTGGATCATCTAGTGCTGCAACCTGTCTAACACCCTCTGCAATTCCTTCGATTCGGTCTGCTGTTAAACGAAGACGATCCTGCAAAGACTCTGGCATATTATTTGCAATACCATTTTCAAGATCCTTTGCATTTGCTTCTAAAATCTTGTCTGTGTTATCCACCAGATTTCTTGCAATTGTCACAAGACATGCATTCTTCTCTGGCTGTGTTAATTTCATTAAGCTTCTTGATGCAGCTTTTGCAAGCTGTCCCATTCTTTCTAATTCCATATACTATTCTCCTTTTTCAACATAATTTTTATTGTCTATATTATTAAGATTATCAATAATAAATATCTTCTTTACCTGGCCTGTTCTGCTGCACGTTTCCAATAGTCAGATATCATCTGAATTATATTTAAAGCTTGTTCCTTATAATTATCACCGATTGTTTCAAAATCAGAAAATGTATGTCCAGTCTCATTATCTGAAATCCTATCCATATCATAACCACCTGCAACACCTATCATAAACCCTCGTTCTTTCAACTTAGGTGCAGTAGAAGTGAACTTAAATATATAATAACGATATTCATCATGAATTAATGTATCTACTAATTCTAACGCATCTAAAGTGTTCCCACATTCACTTGGATGACAAAGCCAGTTTCGCATCTCAGCGTAAGCAATCTTCTCCTGTGTAATGTGACATTCATTAAGCAATTCCATTCTTTCAATTGAACCAAGAATTCTTATAAGCCTGCTGGCATCAAATTCTACTAGTCTATCTATACTCTCAAGTGATACTGGTATATCGTTAAGAGCCATTGCTTTAACTAAAAACAATTCGCTTTCTAAGTCTAATTGAAGTTTTGATAGGTTTCTTAAAGATACTAAAATATTATCATTATTAAGACGTGTAGCCATATCTAATGTAACCGAAAGAGCGGAAATTATCTCATCCTCATCGCATCCATTCTCTGAAACATACTTATATAAAAGTTCTAGTCGTTCCTGTACACTACTAATAATGCGTTGTTTTTCCTCTGGTTGCGCAAAAGACATCTCCGGATCACAATTAAGAATAATTAGTCCTACACAATCGCCTATGCCATTATAACAAGAAGAAAAAACTTCTACTAAAGTATGATATATGTATTCAAGTTTTGCTTCAAATAGTGGTATATTCTCAAGATTAGTTACATACGGAAGATCCACACATGTAAACTCAAAAAGCATACAGAAAATCATTGTTTTAATTTTTTCATTGCTCTTGTATAAACTCTCAATAGCCAACGGAACATGATCCATACATAGCTCGCTATATTTTTCTGAAAGTTCATCAATAAAGCTATCAATATTATCAGTATCAACCTGCCAATTATTAATAGCCTCATCCATAGATGCTTGATTATCATTGTTTAGAATTATATCTTTCAACTCTTGATAATCTGATTGTTTATTTTTTTCTTTGTTCTTTTTACGAAATAACATTATACGACCTCCCTCAATAAAACTTAAAATATATCTATTTCCGTCACAATATAATCTGGCAATATATCATGTTCTTCACATGGTAATACATCCACTATCTGGAAGTCGTAGCAAAGTGCCATTGTGATATGTTCGTCATGTAAAGCCAAATATTTATCATAATATCCACCACCATATCCTAAGCGGTGCTTATTCCGATCAAAAGCAAGTCCTGGCATAAGGATGAGTGCTTTATCTTGTAATGCATTCGATTTCTCATCAAACTTTGGCTCACGGATACCATAATTTCCTTCCCTGTAAATGGTATCTTCTGTAATCTGGTAAAACTTCATGGTTTTACTTGCTTCATCTGTCACAGGTAAATAAACACATTTGCCGTCCTGTAACGCCTTAGTTTTTATGTACTCACAGCTTACTTCATTACGAAAAGCCTCATAAACACAGATATGTGTACACTCCTTATAAAATGAGCTTTGTAATAATTGTTCAGAAATCTGTTTCGAACGGATATTAATCTCTTCTGTTGTCAAAGCATCTCTTCTTTCACGCATCTGTTTACGTAGAATTTTCTTATTGTTCATAAAAACTTCTCACTTCTTTTCCTCGTTGCGAATTCGAACCATCTTAAGTGGTGTCACACTACCATCTTCATTCTTAATACTTGTATTGTCTAAAGTAGCACGAATATTGCCACGAATCGCCTGTACATATTCCTTACGTAATGCCTGTTGTTCTGCTTTTTCTTCTTCCGTCAAACCCTCTGCTTTCGATTTGTGATATAATTCGTTAATTCTTGCAATTTTTTCTTCATTCATGTTATATAATCCCTTCCTGTTTTCTGAAAAATTCTTATTCAATATTAAAAAGCTTTATTGATATTTTCTTATCTATTTAATACATTTTTTACTAACCATTATACATTATATCTCATTTCAAAACGGTGCAAACTTCTGAATAATCGCTTCAGCAATCTTCATTCCATCCATTGCAGCAGACATAATTCCACCTGCATATCCTGCACCTTCTCCACATGGATAAACACCTCTTACGTTAGACTGAAAGGTTTCATCACGCTGAATACGGATTGGTGAAGATGTTCTGCTTTCTACACCAGAGATAATGGTATCCGGATTTGAAAAACCCGGAATCTGTCTTTCAAATGCATGAATTCCCTCAGCAATTGCTTCTGTCATAAATGAAGGTAAACATTTTGCTACATTGCCTAATGTGTATTCGCCCTTCATTTGTGGTTCGATAGAACCAATTGCAGTAGATGGAATACCTGCTTCAAAATCTTCAAATCGCTGGACAACAATCTTTCCCTTGCCATCTTCGTATATATTATGCTCTAATTTGCGCTGAAACGCAATTCCGGAAAGTGGATGTTCGTTGCCATAATCCTCTCTTCGAACAGTCACCACAATGGCTGAATTCGAATTCTTACCATCACGACCACTATAACTCATTCCATTAATGGCTGTATGTCCTTCTTCGGAAGAAGCATTTACTACATATCCACCAGGACACATACAGAAAGAATACACTCCTCTTCCCTTAGAAGTCTGATGTGTAACCTTGTATGGTGCTGCAGGCAAAGCCTGTGCTTCCTTTCCGTTTCCATACATGACTTCCTGAATCATGGATGCTTTGTGTTCTACACGCACTCCCATAGCAAAATCCTTTGCTTCCATGGAGAGTTGCTTATCATATAACATCTCAAAGGTGTCTCTAGCACTGTGGCCAATGGCTAGCACAACCAAATTGGTATCAACAATGCGTTCATGGCCACTATGAATTAACTTCACCTTTGTAATTTGGTTATTCTCTACAATTATATCCGCGACCTTCGTATCAAATAAAAATACTCCACCAAGGTTTTCAATTTCCTCACGAATACCTTTTACAACATTAATTAATAAATCTGTACCGACATGAGGTTTGTTATCATATAAGATATCCTCGGGTGCTCCATGTTTGACAAATTCTTCTAGAACAAATCGAATTCTTCCAAATTTATCTTTAACTTGCGTGTTCAATTTACCATCACTAAAGGTACCTGCACCACCTTCGCCAAACTGAACATTACACTCTGGATTAAGTCTTTCACCGTTCCAAAATGCTTCTACGCAAGCCAAACGTTCTTCCACAGGTAATCCACGCTCCACAATAATAGGTTGATAACCCGCTTTTGCCAATAATAAAGCACAAAAAAGCCCAGCTGGACCAGAACCTACAACCATAGGATGATGAGGTAAGACTTTTTCTCCGTTATTTGGAAATTGATATTTTACTACTTTAGTTAACATAACATCCTTATCGTTAACTCTCTTCAAAATCGAACTCTCATTTTGCATTTGAACACCAACCTGATAAATATAACAAATCTCAGATTTCTTTCTAGCATCTATGGAACGCTTCAAAATCACATATTCTGGCACCTGCTTTAAGCGTAGCTTTTTTGTAATCTTACGTTCTAATACCTCTATAGAATTGACAACTGGGGTTTTTAACCCTCTAATTTCAATCATAATTATTCTCCATATCTAATAAAATGATTTATCTAACTAGTGTTTAGAAATGATATCATCCACTGCCTGCATTGCTGAAATCATAGCAAAGGTCAAATTATAACCACCGCATTTTCCGTTTACATCTAGTACTTCACCGGTAATATACAAGTGATTGTATCGTTTGCACTCAAAGGTATCTACAGACACCTCCTGTACCGATATTCCGCCTCCAGTTACCTGTGCTTTATCAAAGTCATCCACATAAACAGGCTGAAATTCTAATTTCTTCAAAGCGGATGTCAAACGATTCAGCATTTTATCCGTTAACTGCTTTAATGATAATGAACGTTCCAAACCAAGACGTTTTGTCAAGTAGGAAACAAAATTCCCAGGTAATATTCCCTTGAGCATTACATCGATTGTCACCTCTGGAAAGGCTTTTGCTTGTGTGATAAAAAAGTTTTTCAAAGCATCCCAGGAATACTGTGGCAAGATATCTATATGGACACTTGACTGCTCCACTACATCTTTTTCACGATTCAGATAACAAGAGGCATTCATCATAACAATACCAGATAGGTTATTATCATTAAATTGAATTTGACCTTCTTCCTTCATTATGTATTCATCATTTATTTTAATAGATACCTTACCATCAATACGAACACCCTTTGCCAATGATAAATGAGAATCATTTACATAAACCGGACTTAAAACAGGATAAATTGGATTACATTTAAGTTGCATGTTCTTTGCTAGCTTATAACCATCCTTACACCCTCCAAGCTTTGCAGAAGCATAACCACCGGTAGCTAATATCACATAGTTCGTTTCAAAAATCCGCTCTTGCTGCTCCTCAGATAACGCTGTAATTCGATAATTGTTATTCTTCCTATCACGTGTAATATTCGTCACCTTTGTATGTAACTGAAATGTTACACCCATTAACTCACTTTTTTCATATAATTGATTGCTCACCTGTTTGGCTTGATTGGACACTGGATAATAATACCCTTGTTTTTCATAAAGCAAAACACCCATGTCCTCAAAAAATGAAATGATATCCTTATATGTATGTTTCTTTGACCATTCTGGCATAAACTGATCCGAATCCGAAAAATAAAAATTAGCACCAAAATTAGAGTTCGTAAGATTGCATTTACCGTTACCAGATGCATTCAATTTACGCCCTATTGTGCCTTCCTTCTCTAATACCAATATATTCAATTGAGGATTTTTCGTAATTCCTCGATATGCTGCCACAAGTCCAGAGGCACCTGCACCAACAATCACAATATCATACTTCATCCGTTACCCTATCCTTCTATATTGCTCTAAAATCAATATTTTTCGTTGTTTTTCAATTTTAATACTATTTTAATATTAATAATATATTAACTAGAATATGTTTCTAAAAAATTATATAATGCGGTTTCATCTTCTAAATAATATCCCTCTCTTACTTCCTCTTGTAACTCCTTTGGAAGTAAATGAACTGATATCTGAGTATAATCATATACGGTTTTCTCGTCGCCATTCATAATAACAATATATCCATTAAAGGATTTTGCATAATAACCTTCGTATTCTGGTACACTATAGATTTTGCGAAAACGTATCACATTCTCATTATAAGAAACAAGTTGGAAATCACTTAAGCCTTCTTCCCGTTCCTCAGCAGACAAATGCTTCATATACTCATCTAAATATCGCTCAACACCTGCTTTATCACAACCCAATAATACAGGAATATCGTTGACTTGTTCTACTAAAGTACGCTTTTCTTCTACATAAAAATGTTCAATTTCAAATCGTGTTTGAGTAGTAATTGGAAATGTAGATGCATTGTTTGCAACTGCAATATTCACATATTCACCATTCTCTAGTTTAACATATTTGTCTGGATAGAAAAAATCATATAAATATACCGAAAAAACTGCAATTATTCCAATTGTCAATGCAATAATTGCAAATATCATGCTTCTTTTCATATAAACCTCCAAATTCAGAATATATGAAAAGTATTACCATTTTAACAAAATATATTCTATCAAGCATAATATTCAAGTCAAGTATTCAATTGTTCCATCCTTTTCATTCATGCAGACTTACTCATAAAAACAAAGAATTTATTACAACGAATGGATATCACAATACGAAACCATGCGGAAGCAACTCTCTTACTGTATAGGTTATGATTTTATCCTCATTTTCTAAAATTACAATTCCTTCTGGCATAAATTCATTCATCACCTGCAAGCAAACGCCACAAGGATAGGCGGTTACTCCGGCCTTAGACACAACAGCAATTTTTTTAAAATTGCGCTTTCCTTCTGATACAGCTTTAAAAATAGCCGTTCGTTCTGCGCAATTGGTTGCACCATAAGACGCATTTTCTATATTGCAGCCAGTATAGACTTCGTCATCATCAGTTAAAAGAGCAGCACCTACATAAAAATTAGAATACGGTGCATACGCATTCTGCGCTGCTTGTTTAGCAATATTCAATAATTCTTTGTCGGTCATTCCATCGCCTCTTTCTTTCGTTTTAAACTATTTATAAGTTTCAAATATAAAAACTGTCAACCTAAAATAATAATCAACACATCTCATTTATGAAAAAAGGGCTATATACCTATAGCCCTTTCCATCTGCTGTAATATATTATTCAAATGAAACTCCAGCACCTTCACCACTACCAATGATAGAAACCCATGTCTTACCAGGATTTAAAAGAAGTTCTTCTCCGTTCTCTGTATAATACTTTGTCTTTGAATCCTTCGAAGATTTCTTCCATGTAATTGGAATTGCTTTACCGTTAGTACAATAATAACCGGTTCCCTCTCCGACCTGAGTCACTTCTTGTAAATCATTCTTTGGATTAATACACTCATAAACAGATTGCTGAATAATAATATTCTTGAATGTTAAAATATTATCATCTTCTGCTGCCATATTATCAATCTGTGGACCACCATACTCATAACGCTCATATACGCCCTTGTCTGGAACATAAACAAAATAAGGTTTCATATAACTTCCAAAGCTTACATGAACTGTATTTGCAGCTGTACCTTCAGCTAAATCTGTATCTTCTTCGTTAAAGGATAATACTTTCTCATGTGTCTCACTGTATGTTGTAGAGTATCCAAAGTCTTCAATACCCTTCTTGATTTTCTCACTAGTTGTATATACATTATGTGGTGCCACACGTGAATTATCACGATAATAACCTGCATCATAAGTCAATCCATTCACTGCATCTATAACACCTTTTTCAAGAATCTTCTTTGCTGGTGCAGATTGTCCATAACAAAAATAAATTGCCTCATATTCTTTGGCTATACGTATGTAATAATGACGAGCACTTCTTACCGAACCAAGCTTCTCAATATTGTCATAATCTGAGAAAATAGCTAATAGTCTTGTAATTCCACCTTCAACCATGCACTCATAAATAATATCTGCTTGTTTTGTACTAGAGGAAGGTACTGCATCCACAATATTATTAATCATAATTGCAATTGGTCTCTTTGGTTCATAATCCTTTGACCATTCACCAGTTAATTCATTATAATTCTCACCTACATGTGGATCTTCTGTTGTTGCTTCTTCTGTAGTAACTTCTTCTGTGGTAGGTGCCTGTGTTGTGGCAGGCTCATCCTTCTTGCCACATGCAAATAAAGAAAGTGCTGCAACTCCTAATAATGCCAATGCTAATAATTGTTTCTTCATAGAATCTTCTCCTTAGTCTGTAATGTCTCTTGTGTAACCAATGCTTTGTAATATCTCTTCCTGCATGCGTTCCATACGAATTCGTTCATCTTCCTCCATATGGTCGTATCCAGACAAATGCAACATACTGTGTGCAATTAAAAAGGCATACTCGCGTTTCAAACTATGATTAAACTGCTCAGCCTGTTCTGATGCTCTTTCTAGAGAAATCATGATATCCCCTAATAACAATTCCCCTGTTGTTGCATTAAATAATGAAATATCATTCTCAACTACAGAAAAGTCACCTTCTGACTCAAAATCAATCATTGGGAAAGAAAGTACATCTGTAGGTGAATCAATATTACGCATCTCTTTGTTCGTAGCTTGTATTCCTTCATTGTCTGTCAATAAAATATTAACTTCACATTCATAAGGACAATCTACATAATCCAAAGCAGCTTGTACCACATCATGGGCAATCTGCTCGTATTCAATTTCAAAAGAAAAGTCACTCTCTTTTTCTAAAAGTATTGTCATAATATCCTCTTTGAAATTGTATTTAATATATTTGATGTTATATCAAAACACCGTACTTATTATACACTATATATACCCTTAATTCAAGTTTTCGACACAACATTTATGAATATCAAACTAATAATATATATATTTGATGTGTTTATAACTACTTGTATATAACATAACAAATATTATTATTTATTTGTATTTTTCTTTTTAACTGATTTTTGCTCGTAATCATCATATGCCTTGACAATCTTTTGTACCAATGGATGACGTACAACGTCCTGACTTGTCATATGGCAGACAGCAATATCATCCACATTACGAAGTACCTTCAAAGCAACATCTAACCCACTAATTGCGTCTTTGGGAATATCTTTCTGTGAGAGGTCACCCGTAATAATGGCCTTTGAGCCAAAACCAATACGAGTCAAAAACATCTTCATCTGAGCAGGTGTTGTATTCTGAGCTTCATCTAATACAATAAATGCATTATCCAAGGTTCTACCACGCATATAGGCTAAAGGAGCTACCTCTATCAACCCCTTTTCCATATTTTTTAAAAAGCTTTCAGCACCCATAATCTCATAAAGAGCATCATATAAAGGACGCAAATATGGATCTACCTTGCTTTGTAAATCACCAGGTAAAAACCCAAGTTTCTCTCCTGCTTCAATGGCGGGTCTGGTCAAAATAATACGATTAATCTCATTATTCTTAAAGGCAGTGATTGCCTTTGCCATAGCAAGATAGGTTTTACCAGTTCCAGCAGGGCCAACACCGAATACAACCATATTCTTGTCAATTGCATTCAAATATTGTTTCTGACCAATCGTTTTAGCCTTTACTGGTTTGCCATTTACTGTGTGGCAGATAATATCCTTATCCAGTTCCACAACCTCATTGATTTTATGTTCTACACTTAAGGATAATGCGTAATTCACATTCTGTTCTGTAATTTGGTTACCACGCTTTGCCAAAGAAACCAACGACTCTATAATCTCAACAGTCTCTGTTACCTTTGCTTCTGTCCCCATAATCTTTAATTGATCATCTCTCAAAATCATAGTGACATTCATATGCTTTTCTATCTTCTTAACATGACAGTCGAATTGACCAAATACATTGGCAATTAAATCTGCCGGTATATTAATACATCTTTCACTCGTGCTCATTCTCTTCTCCTATCTCAGCCTCTTGCTTATCATGAATGATAGCTGAATTTTCTTTAAAGGATACAATAGATTCCTTAATTGTTAAGGTACCTTTTGCAATCATTTTATCTCCACTCTGTTCTATTTTAACATCATTTTTAATGATTTCTACCCCTTTTTCAGTAAATGCTTTGATTTTTTTATTAAGCCGTTCCTGTAAGATTGCCGCAGCTTCTTTTTCTGTATACTTTTTTCGTTCTAACGTATATGGGGTGCATTTTGTTTTCTTGTAACCAAATGGCAAATAGAAATCATTCAAAATCTTTGCTTTATTAATTTCTGTATAGATATCATATTTCTCGTCCTGCATTTTGGGCGTATAAGGTGTAATACAATAATCACCAAAATAAAAAGTAATATATTCTTTCGCATTATCACTATGTTTTTTGTCATAATAAGTCAAATCGATATAATCTTCGTAATCACTCTTGGTAACACCATAGACATCACCATCTGCAGCAATGTAGCTTGTTTCTAAAATTTCATTATTATCATCATAAATATAAATGGTACCTGAAATCAATATATCTCCTTTTTTGACATCCTGATTTACCTTTACCAGTGGTGTACCTTCACGCGTAATCATTTTGGTAATAGTTGCATCCTTAGCAGCTACAATATCACCATTTTTTTCTTTCAATATTGCTTTTTGGGGTGCCATACCTTCTTCAAGATAAATTGTTAATCCGGTTCCTTTTAATTCACAGCTGATCCAAGAAATATCTTCAAATTCTTTTCTTAAGCTTTCTTCTAAATGGTTGCAGTTTACATTCTTTTTTAATGTTCCTAATGGCACATATTTTTCTTCAATCCGTTCTAATAAATTATCTGCAACAAGCTTATCCTCGCCAACTATCCGAACCTCCCATACAAATAGTGAAAGAATATAGAGACCACAAAGAAAAATCCCAAATCCTAAAACAAAGGCTACGCGTTTACGATTTCTTTTCACTATATAAGGGATACCAATACGCTCCATTACCTTTAATTTCATATTTGTTTTTTGTAAGTATGGTTTCATTTTTATCAGATTTTTTCTGCCAGTAAAAAAACAGTAACCCTGTTCTGTATATTCCACTTCCCAGACTACAATTTCATTCTTAATAATCAAGTTCATGAGGCGTTCTGGAGCAAATCCGAAAACTTCCACCTTTACATATCCTAAAATAAAACGTAATATTCTTAACAACATAGCTCAGCCTTTGATATATAACTTATTGATTGAATAATTCCAGTAATTTTCATGTCACAACCTGAAAAATATTGGATAAGAAGCTTTTCACCACAAATGCGTAACATCGTATGCTTACAGGTAATAATAATTTCTTCTGATGTGTATAAATGAATTCCTTTATGATTTTCAATAATAATTTCTCGATTGCCAAACATTCGGATTAATAATTCACCGCAAAGTACATCTCCTGGTATGTTCACATTTTTACCCCTCATGTTACTTACATTTACTATATGTTATGTTGGTCTGAAATATGATATATTCTTTTGCTATACTCTTTATATAGTACAAATATTTTGTTATAAAAACAATTGCATAAGAAAAGAGCCTATTGTAAATATACAATAAGCTCTATAAATTCTTATATTATTTGAATTTTCTCTTTCTAGCTGCCTCAGACTTCTTTTTACGTCTTACGCTTGGCTTCTCGTAATGCTCTCTCTTACGAATCTCCTGCTGAATACCAGCCTTCGCACAATTTCTCTTGAAACGACGAAGAGCGCTGTCTAAAGTTTCATTCTCTTTTACTACTACATTTGACATTCTCTCACCCGACCTCCCTTCAGTTGCATATTGTGTTACCACACAACCTTGGGTTATTTAAAACACAAATAAGATTATAACATAATTTTACAATACGTCAATACCTTTTTGTAGGGAAATCCTTGAAAATACTAGTCATTTTCCAATAATCCTTTGTAAAATTCACAATAGTCCTTTCGCTTTTCGTCTGTAAAGGCAATTGCTTCACGCGGATGACGATTTAACTGACCTGTAAACATGTATTGCAAATCAAATCCCCATACAACCTCTTGCTTTAAAGGAACCATGAATTTTTCAATAAATGTTAACAAGCTATATAAGCTGTACTTTGGATTTTTAAGGAAACCAAGCAATAATTCAATCGCACAATTTCCAGCTCCTCTACCCATACCTAATGCAGTTGCATCTAAGTATGAAACACCATAAGACAATGTTTCAATTGTATTTGCAAATGCAAGATTTTGATTATTATGAGCGTGGAAACCAATCTGTTTGTTTGTATCTTCCACTGACTTCAAGTACTTCTTTACAAGGTCACCTGCATTTTCAGGATAAAGGGAGCCGTAGCTATCCACTAAGTAAATAACATCCACGCTGCTGCCAGCCAACATCGACAATGCTTCATCAATCTGATCTGCATGTGCCTGCGAAATTGCCATGATATTACATGTTGTTTCGTAACCTAATTCATGAAAATGTTCAATCATCTCAATTGCAGCGGGAATTTGGTGGATGTAGCACGCTACACGAACCATATCAATTACGCTTTCACTCTTAGGTAAAAAGTCTGTTTTGTAATCACATCGACCCACATCTGCCATAACAGAAATTTTCATGTCGGAAATATTCTCACCAACAATCGCACGAATATCTTCCTCTTTACAGAACTTCCATTTTCCATATTCTTCTTCATTAAACAATGCACGGCTTGCCTTATATCCAAACTCCATATAATCTACGCCGCTTTTTACATTCGTCTTATATAATTCTCTAACAAACTCATCTGTAAATTCAAAGTTGTTACATAATCCACCATCACGTATTGTACAATCCAAAACCTTAATATCTGGACGTACACTCATTAAATTACCTCTTCTTGCCATCTTTCTCTCTCCTTCTTGCTCTTTTGAGATTTAACGCTTCAACGCTTTAAAGTATGTTAGTGATTATAGCACCATATAAATGTTCTGTCAACGATAAATCTTATTTATTTTGTTTCATTTAACCTTAATTTGATAAAAGTAGTTTGAATTGATGATTTACATTGAATAATTAGATAACCATTGTATGAATTGATATAATAAGTTCCTTTCATTGTATACCATCGGTGAAACATTAGGAAAAAAACAAATCATCCGATAGATATACAAGCTAAAAAGACATATGGTTATAACGCACAAGCTCCAAACCATACCACGACATTTACACTGCAAAATATATCTACAAATAATCATGTATAAAATAAATGGTACAATAAGATAAATCACACAATTATAATTCCATGCTTCCACAAAATGAAACGTCAAAAGCGACACTCCAGCTCTTGTTAAACCACATGCTGGACATGGTACTCCAGTTACAACTACAAAGGCACACGCACTCCCAAACAATACATTGGTAATGAGAATATATGCAATGATAATAAGAGTAACCTTATAATAATCTAAAATATCTTGTTTTAGTTGTAATAAACCCGTTTTTAAATTCTTTTTCATATTTATCTTCATATTCTACCGTTATATTTTATAAAACCTCCGGTAGAACACTACCAGAGGTTTCATTTTATTTATCAAGTTTTATCCAAGCTGACCAGAAGCAACTTCCTTCGCCTTAGCAACAGCATCGTTAATTCCAGCAGGGTTCTTACCACCAGCTTGTGCCATATTTGGACGACCACCGCCGCCACCGCCAACAAGTGGAGCAACCTCTTTAATTAAGTTACCTGCATGGGCACCAGCCTTCACAGCAGCATCTGTCGCCATTGCAATTAAATTAACCTTGCCATCATTGGCAGATGCAATGACCACAATACCCTCGCCAACTTTAGTCTTTAACTGGTCACCAAGATCACGAAGACCATTCATGTCAACATCCTCTACAGCTGTTGCAATGATATTGAAATCACCAACAGATACCATGTCAGATGTAACATCTCCCAAAGACTCATTTGCAAGCTTTGCCTTAAGAGATTCATTTTCAGACGAAACCTCCTTAAGCTGTGCTAAAGTACTTGTAAGTTTATCCAATAATTGATCTGGATTTGCTTTCAAAATCTTAGAAGCTTCTAACATCTTCTTTTCGATTTCCTTATAATAGTTAAATACACCTTCACCAGTCAATGCTTCAATACGTCTTACACCAGCTGCAACACCAGCCTCTGATACAATCTTAAATGTTGTAATTGCGCTTGTATTCTTAACATGTGTACCACCACAAAGCTCGATAGAGAAATCAGACATATTGACAACTCTTACTGTGTCGCCATATTTCTCGCCAAACAATGCCATAGCTCCAGTCTTCTTTGCATCCTCAATGGACATCTCAGCAATGTTAACAGGTAATGCATTGGCAATCTCCTTGTTCACAATAGCTTCCACTTGAGCAATCTCATCCTCTGTCATTGGAGAAAAATGAGAGAAGTCAAAACGAAGTCTATCTGGAGTAACCAAAGAACCCTTCTGTTCTACATGATTACCAAGTACCATCTTAAGTGCTTTCTGTAACAAGTGTGTTGCACTATGATTCTTGCAGGTATCTGCTCTTCCATCTGTATTGATAGAAAGTGTTACAGTATCGCCAACCTTAAACATACCCTTTGTAACAGTTCCAATATGACCATACTTTCCACCTTTAAGCTTAATGGTCTCCTTCACAACAAATTCAGCGTCAGATGTAGTAATTACACCAGTATCACCCTGCTGACCACCCATGGTAGCATAAAATGGTGTCTGTTCTACAAATAATGTAGCTTCATCACCAGCCACAATTGCTTCTACAATCTGGTCAGTAGTAAGTACTGTAATCTTTGAATCAAAGGAATCATTATCATATCCAACAAATTCCGTTGTGATAGATGGATCAATCTCATCGTATACGGTAGCATCTGCACCCATGTAGTTGGTTTCTTTACGTGCAGTACGAGCCTTTACTCTCTGCTCTTCCATACATACCTTGAAACCTTCTTCATCAATGCTATAGCCCTTTTCCTCTAAGATTTCCTTTGTCAAATCTACTGGGAAACCAAATGTATCATAAAGCTTAAATACATCTGCACCTGCTAAAGTCTTATTACCACTCTTAGAAAGCTCTTCTTCCATCTCTGCAAGAATTGCAAGACCCTGGTCAATCGTCTTATTGAACTGATTCTCTTCCTGTGTCAATACTCGGAAAATGAATTCTTTCTTCTCATCTAACTCTGGATATCCATCCTTAGAACCCTCAATCACAGTCTCAGAAAGCTTTGCAAGGAAGGTTCCATCAATACCTAACAAACGTCCGTGACGAGCCGCACGACGAATCAAACGACGAAGTACATAGCCACGACCTTCATTAGTAGGCATAACACCATCTGAAATCATAAATGTTGATGAACGGATATGGTCTGTAATCAAACGAATCGATACATCCTTGTTCTCATCTGTCTTATACTCTACATTTGCCAACTCACACACTTTGCTGCGGAGAGCAAAAATAGTATCAACATCAAAGATAGAGTCCACATCCTGAACAACAGAAGCTAAACGCTCCAATCCCATACCAGTATCAATATTCTTAGTCTCTAACTCTTCGTAATTACCCTTTCCATCACCATCAAACTGAGTAAATACGTTATTCCAGATTTCCATGTAACGGTCGCAATCACAGCCAACGGTACAATCTGGCTTACCACAACCATACTTTTCACCACGGTCATAGTAAATCTCAGAACAAGGACCACAAGGGCCAGAACCATGCTCCCAGAAGTTATCTTCTTTACCAAAACGGAAAATACGCTCTGGTGCAATACCAATCTCCTTGTTCCAGATATCAAATGCCTCATCATCTTCTTCGTAAACTGAAGGATAAAGACGCTCTGGATCCATCTCTAATACTTCTGTCAAGAACTCCCAAGACCAAGCAATTGCCTCATGCTTGAAGTAATCTCCGAAAGAGAAGTTACCTAACATCTCAAAGAATGTACCATGACGGGCTGTCTTACCAACATTCTCAATATCGCCAGTACGGATACATTTCTGACAGGTTGTTACACGCTTGCGTGGTGGAATCTCCTGACCTGTAAAATAAGGCTTAAGAGGAGCCATACCAGCATTAATTAACAATAACGAATTATCATTCTGTGGAACTAATGAAAAACTGTTCATCTTAAGATGATCCTTACTCTCAAAAAATTCCAAATACATTCTTCTTAATTCATTCAAACCATATTTCTTCACGTTTTTGTACCTCACTTAAGTTATATATATCCTCTATCCCCTGTGCATGACGGAGTATGTTAATTACGGATAATTATTCTGTAATATCACTTTCTGTATTGTCTGCTTCTGCTGCAGCCTTGGCAATTTTGCTCTTTTTATACTTTGCGCCACATAGCACTGCTGCTATAGTAACACCACCTAAAATAATAAACTTAAAAAGATAAGTTAATAATTCTCCAATAAATGCCATATCAATACCTCCATTATTCTTGATTTGTCAAGGATGTATAAAAACAGGTTGGATTTCCTGTATGGCACGCTGCTCCTACCTGGGCAACCTTTGCCAAAATGGTATCCTTATCGCAATCAATCAGTAATTCTTGTACATACTGTAAATGACCGCTTTCCTCACCCTTTTTCCAAAGCTTCTGACGACTTCTGGAATAGTATACCATATACCCTGTCTCTAACGTCTTTGCAAATGATTCCTTGTTCATATATGCCATCATCAAAACCTCATTGGTTTGATAGTCCTGTGTAATACACGGAATTAATCCGTTGGCATCTAACTTAAATGTATCAAAATCTTGACTACAAGTAAGCGGCTTTGCCACATATTCGATTTGATTGTTCATGTTGTACTCCTTCAAACTCAGATAAATCTTTTTATAAAGACTAATACTTTATTATATCGCTTGATGCATTATGCGCAATATTGTATTACAAAGTTCCCTTTGTAGAAAGCACCGCATCCTTCATTCTAGGATCAATCTGTGTCGCCTCATCTAATGCTTTTGCAAATGCCTTAAATGCAGCTTCAATAATGTGGTGATTATTACTTCCATCCAACTGCTTTAAGTGCAAATTCATTCCAGCACCATAAGACACTGCATAAAAGAATTCTTTTACCATCTCTGTATCAAAGTATCCCACCTGATCCACAGTTAAATTCATATCATAGGAAAAATAAGGTCTTCCAGACAAATCCAAAGCACAAAGCATTAATGTCTCATCCATTGGTAATATTCTTTGTCCGTATCGCTTAATCCCCTTTTTGTCTCCAACCGCTTTCTTAATTGCTTGTCCAAGCACAATACCCGTATCCTCGATTGTATGATGAGAATCCACATATAAATCACCTTTTATAATCAATTTCAAATCAAAGAAGCCGTGTCTGGCAAAAGAATTCAACATATGGTCAAAGAAACCAATTCCTGTATCAATCTTTGTCTGACCGGTACCATCAATATGTAATTCTAACTTGATATCGGTTTCATTTGTTTTTCTCTCGATATACGCTATTCTATCAGCCATAAGAACTCCTTTCTCTATAAGCAAACTTTCGTGATATATAAAAACATTTATCTCATCGCAAAAAGTTACAATCTTTCACAAATATGTATTGTATCATAACTTTTCATAAAATACCACATTTTCAGTGTTTTTTTCATTACAAAAAGAATTGTTTATATTTATCCTTTCTTTTCATACAAAAAAAGGATATGTGTATCAAGAACATTCTTACACATATCCTCTATTCCAATTATCACTTTATAAATAAGTATTTGATAAAATTTTACTCAAATCGAACTTTAATCGAATTTGCATGTGCTGTTAACTGTTCACTAGTCGCAAAATCAATAATATCCTGGTGTACAGGTTCTAATGCTTCCTTTGAATAATAAATAATACTAGACTTCTTTACAAAATCATCTACACTAAGTGGCGAGAAGAATTTTGCAGTACCATTGGTTGGCAATACGTGGTTCGGACCAGCAAAATAATCACCAAGTGGTTCGGAGCTGTATTCACCAATAAAGATTGCACCAGCATTTTGAATACGCATCATAACTTCAAATGGATTTTTAGTTACAATCTCTAAATGCTCACTGGCAATATCATTTGCAGCAGAAATTGCATCTTCCATATTCTCTGCAACCAAAATGTATCCATAATTATTAATTGACTTCTGCATAATCTCACTTCTACTAAGCTCCGCAATAAATTTGTCCACTTCTACAGAAACCTTTTCAGCCAATTCTTCAGAAGTTGTTACAAGGATAGCGGAAGCCAACTCATCATGCTCTGCTTGTGATAATAAATCAGCAGCAACAAAACGAGGATTTGCAGTCTCGTCTGCTAAAACTAAAATTTCAGAAGGGCCAGCAATGGAATCGATGCTTACATATCCGTATACCGCACGCTTCGCCAAAGCAACGAAAATATTACCAGGTCCTACAATCTTGTCTACTTTTGGAACAGACTCTGTACCATATGCAAGAGCTGCTATCGCCTGTGCACCACCAGCTTTGTAAATTGCATCCACACCAGCCTCGTTGGCTGCTACTAAAGTAGTTGGATATACCTTACCCTCTGCATTACAAGGTGTTGTCATAATAATATTCTTAACACCTGCAACCTTAGCAGGAACAATGTTCATCAAAACAGAAGAAGGATAAACAGCCTTACCACCTGGAACATATACACCAACTGAATTCATAGCAGTTACTTTTTGTCCAAGCATAGTACCATTTTCAGTAGTATCAAACCAGCTGTATTGCTTTTGTTTCTCATGATATGTACGAATATTAACCAAAGCCTTACGGATTACATCTAACAAGTGCTCATCTACCTGCTTATATGCTTCTTCGATTTCTTCCTTTGTTACACGAATATTTCCTTCGTTAATATCTGCTTTATCAAACTTCTTAGTGTATTCAAATAAAGCTTTATTACCATTCTCTTTCACATTGTCAACAATTTCCTGTACAGTATCTGCATATTCTGTATAATTGTTCGGACTTCTCTTTAATAGATCATCTAACAAATTTTTCTTTGTCTCAGATGTTAATTTTACAATACGCATTTTATCGTTCCTTTCTTATATATTCTATTACATACTTTCACCAATTCCTAATTAGTCTTCGTAAAGCAACCTCTTCAAATCCTTTACAATCTTCATGATTCGTTCCTGTTCCATTTTGAGACTTACCTTATTGACTACCATACGGCAGGACAACGGACAAATCTCCTCTAATACACCAAGACCATTCTCTTTTAAGGTTGTTCCTGTCTCAACAATATCTACGATAACATCAGACAAATCAACGATTGGTGCAAGCTCCACCGAACCATTTAACTTAACAATCTCAACTGTCTGATTCTTCTTTGTCTTAAAATAATTCTTTGCAATGTTTGGATACTTACTTGCAACACGAATAATCTCATTCTTCTGTAAGGTCTCTTTTGCAGATTCCGGTCCACAGACACACATTCTACATTTACCAAATCCTAAGTCTAATACTTCATAAATGTTATCTCGTTCCTCTTCCATAATGGTGTCCTTACCAACAACACCAATATCTGCTGCACCATACTCCACATACGTAGGAACATCTCCTGCTTTTGCCAAGAAGAAACGAAGCTTTAATTCCTCATTTACAAAAATAAGCTTTCTTGTATCTGGATCCTTCATCTCTTCACAAGTAATTCCAATTTGTTCTAGATAGCCTAAGGTCTTCTTTGCAAGCCTTCCCTTAGCTAACGCAAATGTTAAATATCTCATATCGATTCCTCACTCAAATACTCATTACTAAACGAAATATAATTTCATATCAACAAAACACATTATATTTCAAGGTATATTATAAACTCCAAACATATTATGAAAGTTCAATATCTTCCACCAGTGCTTTGGCAACCTCATCTGCCACAAAATCATAGATATCCACTGTTGTGTCTGAGGTCAGATAAAACATTCCCGAAAAATGATTCTTCTTACCATATTCTGCGTAATCAACAACTTCTTTCTTCTTTGATTTCCGAATTAATTCTACCTTACGGTCTGTTTTTCTTAAATGATTTGCAATGCGAATTGCTGTCTCTTGTTGTTCAATGTTATATAGAATGATGTTATCCGAATTATCAATTGCAACATCAATCTTCTGTCTGGAAATTGCCATCATCAAGTCATCAATATAGAATGCAAAACCTATCGCAGGAGCATCTTTTCCATACTGTTTAAGCAAGTTGTTATAACGTCCACCCTTGACAACCGCATCTCCGGTTCCGTAGGTATATCCACGGAAAATGATTCCTGTATAATACTCATAACGACTAAGTAACGAAAAATCAAAGCTAATATATTGCTCATATCCGGAATACGATAATGCTTTATACACCTTTTCTAAACGCTCAATCGCTTCAATTGAAGTTTTATTAGACACAAGCTTCTTTGCTGTATCAAGCATCTCCAAACCACCAAACAATTGGTCAAAGCTTAACAATACCTTCTTTACATCCTCTGATAAGTTCAACTCCTTAATCAGAATTTCTAATCCAAAGAAATTACGGTTATGAATCAATCCGCGAATCTCATCAACAACTGTATCATCCAAATTAGAATTCTCTAATATCCCTTTAAAGAAATCCACCTCACCAATCTCAATCTGAAACTCTGTAAGACCCGTAGCAAGGAAACAGTCAATTACCGTTGCAATTACTTCAGCGTCAGCAGCAGAAGAATCATCGTTAATCAGTTCTGCACCAAGCTGGGTAATTTCATTTAATTTACCCTGATGATTATGAGTATTCATAAATGTCTTTCCTTCATAGCAAAGGCGAATTGGTAATTCCTCATCATTATAGTACTTTGCCACACATCTTGCGATACTTGGTGTCATATCCGGACGAAGCACCAATGTATTATTCTCTCTGTCAAAGAACTTATACATCTCATTGGATGTAGCCGAACCTGTATCTTGATTAAAAATATCAAAGAATTCAAAGGTTGGTGTCTCTATATCGTTATAACTGTATAAAGAAAGGGCATGATGCATCTTATCAAGAACCTTCAATTTCTTCTTGCATTCATTGTCATAAATGTCCCTAACTCCCTCTGGGGTATGTAACAGTTTTTCCATCATATATGCTCTCCTAATCTTTTATAATAATTTGTATAAACTATCAATCCAAATAGAATGATAAAACAACATTCGCTTTATCGAATTAAAGTGCTACTTCAATAATTCGATAAAACATGGTTATTATAATGAACAAACATTTATCTGTCAACTATTTTTTAATATAACAAATTACTCATATTTAACACAAGCAAAATCTTGTTGTAATTATCAAATACATTACTTAATAGTAATTTTTTTTACCTTTGAATAAGGACCATATATTTTTCTGCCATCTACAGATTTATATGCACGTACCTTAAAGTAATATTTTTTACCTTTCTTTAAGCGTTTTTTAGTAAAACGAACTGTCTTGTTCTTTTTTATCGTTTTAATTGATTTGTATTTACCTTTGGTACCAGTCTTCATAACAATTTGATAACCACTAGCTTTCTTATCTTTTTTCCATGTAATCCGAACCGTTTTATTATTTAAGCTGGTTGCTTTGACTCCCGTTATTTTTTTGGGGGATACGTATACAACAAATGAGCTCTTAACACCATTCGTTGTAGCTGTTATAAGTGCTTTTCCAGGCTTAATACCTTTTACAACTCCTTTTCTGTCGACCGTTGCAACTTTTTTGTTGTTTGATACATATGATGTGCTTGTTGCATTTACCGGAATAGATTTAATATTGTTAATCTTTTTACCCATAACAACGGTTACTGTATTCTTCTTAAAGATAACTGGCTCCTGTTCCCATTTTGCATATAATTTAATATTAGATGACGAATCCTTAGTAATAGAGTCCACCCTTTTTGTTAACTCTTCATCCATATACCATCCGAGAAATACATAGCCCGGGCGTGTCGCCTTTTCCAACATCAACTCTTCACCAGGCACATAAGAAACTGGATTATTATGGCTGGCCTTCTCCACATCAGAATCATTTAATATATAAATAATCCGATATTTTATGCTACCGTTTTCATAGTATACAACCTTTGTTTCTAGTTGCTCGTTTCCTGTACCTTGTTGAACATTTTCCCAGTTTTCACCATCATAATATATTTCTTGTAAAACCAAACCAGAAAAGACTGCATTTCCAATTTCTATAACATTTGCAGGTATCGTAAGGGATTTCAGTGATACACATCCACCAAATGCACGTTGTCCAATAGTCTTCAAACTGTTTGGTAAGATAACCTTTTGTACACTATAACAATTTCTAAAAATCATAGAACCAAGTCCTACAATTCCTTCTTCCACACGAATTTCCTTTATATAATCTACATAAGCAATCCAGCCCGGAAATTTTGTCGAATGGAAATTATCTGTGTTTCCTGTTCCTGATAATGTTAAAACCCCCGATTTAGTTAATGTGTAGGTTACATTTTTGCCACAAGAGCCTGAGATAAGAATGTCTTCAGCCCCATTAGTAAGTTTTTTTATCGTAGTATCCGCTATATACACATCCGTTTCACTCCAGTTCATAAAACGGATTTGCTTTGCACAACCTTCTAAAGTATGATCATAACAGACAACATACTGGCAATCCTCATTGATTACTACATCTTGGTCGAATGGTAACTTATTATATGTAACATCACTAGTTAATTCACTACCCTTCGTACATGCTGGAATTGTATAGGTATGTGCACCATTTTCTGTATAAACAACTAACGTGCGTTCCTGATTGGTATCGTTCGTTACACTCAAATGCGTCTTTCCGTCATCTTTCCAAACAGAACCAATATACAAAGAATCCGTAGCACCAATGTTCTTAATATCAATATCAGGATGAATATCTGTATAAAACACGCCGTATTTCATAGCACATCCGAAACGTATATTGTCAAATTTCACATTATCAAAGGTAAATCCCTCACCTTTACCTCTTGCATATATACTATATCCACCACCATTTACAATGCAATTTGTAAAAGACATATTATTGGCATTACTATACTCTAGCTGTAACATAATACACGCATTAACATAGGCAGTACTTCCTAACGGACATACTGGCGGTACCTCGAACCTACAATTATTATAATGAACATTGGATACATCAATATCTTTGATACCGTAGATTTGTGTTCCATCTGTATGTATTTCTTTCCCTGATGCAGCAATACTTGCCATATCAGTGAAAAAGCTATCATTGACTCTCACATTTTGAAATGGAACTAAACCATCAGAATAACTATTTCCAAACTGACAACGATTCATGGTTGCATTACTTCCATTGAAAGAATTCATGGTACAATGGTCGAATGTAAACGAAACCTTGCCAGCGCCTTTCCCCGTGGCAACGCTAGAAAACTTACAATTTCTAAATATAATATGTATATTCCGTTCTACCTTATCCTCGTTATATGACCAAAGTGAGTAATCCGAAAAGTCGTAATTTTCAATGCAAACTGTACCTGCTATATTTTTATTTCGATAATAGAAATCCAACACAAAACGTGTATTATTACTAGCTGGAATAATTAACACATTATTAATGGTTTGATTAAACTGCACTTTCGTAAGATTACCCGTACATCCAGTGTTGTACTTGTCTGGAATCACTCTTTCATCATATATATTACCTGTAATCAATACACCTGTACTACTTGATGTTGCATGTGTTGGCAACACAAATAACAGGCTAATCAAAAACACCACCAATAGTATTCTTATATGTTTTCTCATTTTTGAACTCCTCCTCTTTATCTACCAAAAAGCCGTAATGTCTGTTATGTTTTTCAACATGCAATCATTTGTTTAAGTGATACAACACTATGTTCTTTGTTAACACAAAATTGCCAAAGAAGCTACTGCCTCTTTGGCAATCAAATTATACACTATTAAAATTATAATAATTATCCTTGGTATTTTGCAATATGGCTTGCAATCAAATCCTGATCTTCAAAGTAGTTGATACGCAT
>JAGAQX010000167.1 GCA_017622535.1 Lachnospiraceae bacterium
TTGCATTTTATATGATAGCCTCAAATTGTACGTATTATAGACGATTTCATTTAGTATATCTGAATATTTTCCAAAGTATAGAATTGTCATTAGAATTTCTATGATGGAAGCAAATGCATATATTAGGCGGCTGTTTTGCACGATATTGAAATCCGCCAAGATATTGCTATCAATAGAAGGGCGGTGGAAGGATGGATAATATGACAGATAAAGAACTAATGCAGAAGAATATTGAAGAATTTTCAAGACTGCAAAGTTATATGATGTTATCAGAGAAAGACTCAGAAGTATATAGAGTAATGAAGATTAGATACATTGAGTTGAAGGTGATTCTTAGCGCGTCTGGTGTTAATTTGACAGAACTAGATGTAATTAAGGAATAGAGGGTAGTAAGAAGGGTAGAATGTAAATGCAATTCTGCCCTTTCGTTGATTTACTGGATGATTTCTTTGGACTATTTATAAAGACGAGTATTTAAATAATGTATGAAAAAGAGGTAAAGAATGGATATTTTAATTGTAGAAGACAATGAAGAAATTGGTGTTTTGCTTCAAGATTTTCTTGAGGCAGAAGGATATGATGTGTATCATGCCACATCTGGTGAAGAAGCTCTGGAGGTGTATGAGGAGGAAGGAGCCAAATTAGTGGTGCTTGATATTATGCTACCAGGCATAGATGGTTTTGGTGTGTGCAGTAAGATTCGAGAGAATTCGAACACGCCGATTATTATTGTCAGTGCAAAGAATGCAAAGGAAGATAAGTTAAATGGACTTATGCTTGGAGCAGATGATTACATAGAAAAGCCATATGACATTGATATCTTAATTGCCAAAATTGCCGGTATTTTTAAACGCAGATATTCTAGTGATGAGATTGTAGATGGGAACATCCGCCTCGATAAAATTGGCAGACGGCTATATGTAGACGGAAGGGAGTGCACCACTACATCAAAGGAATTAGACCTACTTATTTACTTGTTAGAGAATAAGGGAAAAGTGCTTCCAAAGGAGGAGTTGTTTAATAAAATCTGGGGTTTTGACAGTGAAAGTGAACCGCAGACCGTAACAGTGCATATGAAGTGGCTAAGAGAGAAGATTGAAAAGGATCCAAAGAAACCGGAGCGCATTCAGACAGTATGGGGCGTGGGATATCGGTTCGATTGATGTGAAATAAAAAGATTTGATTATGAATGGATGAGTCAAATTCCCCATCGACGGATGTTGATGGGGAATTAATAATTATGGATACACAAAGGACACATGACTTTCGTAAAGTATCTCTTGAAAGGAGGAAAAGGGATGGAATACAACATTTTGTTGGTAGAGGATGACAAGTATATTAGAGAAATTATTGAGGACTATTTTTCTGAACAACAGGATCCGACCTGTATTGTAGATTCTGCAAAGGATGGAGATGAAGGAATGGAAAAGATATACGAGCAGGAATACGATCTTATCTTGTTAGATGTTATGCTTCCGGGTGAAGATGGATTTACTATTTGCCGAGAGATAAGAAGAAAAAGTATTTGTCCCATCATTTTTCTCACAGCAAGAGGAAGGGAAGAAGACATTTTATACGGTTATCAATTAGGTTGCGATGACTATATCGTGAAGCCGTTTTCGTTGGCAGAGTTGCTTGCTAAAGTAAATGCGATTCTAAAGAGGGCCAAGGGAATGGTAGGTGTTGATGTGCTTACTTGTGGCAGCATTTCCTTAAATCCTGCAACATTTCAGGTGCAGGCGGATGGTGTGGATGTGGAGTTGCCGCCAAAGGAATTCATGATTCTTAAGTACTTAATGGAAAACCAAAACCGTGTGGTGGAACGAGAAGTGCTTCTTACCAGAATGTGGGGATATGATTTCGAAGGAAATGAGCGTGTGGTGGATAACCATGTGAAAAAACTTCGAAAAGCACTTGGTAGTGCCGGTGGACAGATTAAGACCGTGATAACCAAGGGATACAAACTGGAGGAATAACGTGAACGAAAAAGGAAAGTCAAAGAAAGATGGATTAGTTATAATTGACAAAATGAGGAAAAAAGAGAAGATAAAAGAAAAAAGAAAGCAACGCGTGAATATTATGAGAAAACCAAGTTTTCGAAGAATACTTGCTAAGTATATGGCGATAGGTTTTTGCGTCGCATTGTTTATTGGATGTGTAGGAACGTATATAGCGGTATCATATTATCGGAGTGTGGGGTATAAGGATTTTGTTATACATACCAATCGAATGGGTGAAAATATTTTGGATGCATATACGAGTTCTATGGAAAAAGGCCTAGTGCAAGAAGATGCAATATCTTCCTGGAAATCAACTGTTCGATGGAATTTGAACACAAAGAGGGTGATGGGGTATGAAGCATGTTTGTATGATGTGAGCACAAAAGAAAAATTTGTAGAGCAAAAATGTGTGGGTAATATAGTTTTCAGGGAAATACCCCCAACAGAGAGCGATATGGGAGTAAGGCACATTTTAGAGTGTGATTGTAATGTCATGAAAGAGACAATCACTGATTATAATAACTGGTTTGAAGAACGGGGCGTAGAGGCTGATGATTTAGATACGGATGTGCCATGGTTAGAAGTAAAGGATTTCTATTTTAAAGGTGGTCTGTTTGTTCCGGGAAAAGTTGAGCTGCAAATAAATGATGGTTATGGTGTTACAAATGTATTAAAGAAATATGATTATACACCGAAGGATATAACAGGATACAGATATATTAGTTTGCAGGATGATAGTCAATATGGTGTGCTTGGTCCGATTTGGTTTTTAGAGCCGAATCAAGATGTAGGATGTGAATTGATAGAGGATTACATAGAGCGTGCAGGCGATATGGAGGATAAGGAAGAAATCTGGATGACCAGTTATTCAGAAGATCATCGTACTTTCTGGGGAGTGCAGGCGCTAGATAGTGAGATAATAACAGTTGATGATGGAAAAGAATATCTTCTAGTTGTGGCAGCAGATATTAATTTCTGGAAGGCTTATAAGGAATGGATTATAGTTGCCTATCTTGCTGTTTTCGTTCTTTCGATTTTTATAATGGTACCTGTTGCATATAGTACCTATATGAAACGATGGAATCATTACCAGTTGGATTCCTATCGCAGAGAAACGACCAATGCAATGGCACATGATTTAAAGACACCACTAATGGCAATTTCCGGTTATGCGGAAAATCTTCGCAACAATGTGCATACAGAGAAGAAGGACTATTATGCAGATTTGATTATGGAACATGTAGCATATATGAATGGTATGGTGGAAAATATTTTAGAGCTTGCAAAAGTGGAGAATATCAGTCAAGTGTCAGAAAGAACTTCTGTCGATTTGAAGGAATGCACGCAAAAGATTTTAAAAAAGTATGAAATATTAACCACGGATAAAAATATTTGGGTGAATATCGAAGGCTCTTGTGAAATAGGAGCGAATCAAATGCGCATGGAACAAGCACTAGAAAACCTGATAAGTAATGCAATTAAATATGCGCCGGCAGATACAGAGATTCATATTAAGTTAGATAAGAATTTCTATGAAGTTCGAAATCAGTTGGAGGAGAAATTAGAATCCTCCGTGGAAGAGCTTTGGAAACCTTTTGTGAAAGGTGATAACAGCCGTAATGAACAGCGGGGAACTGGAATAGGGCTTACTATTGTAAAAAATATTGCGGATGTGCATGGTTTTGAACTAGTGTTGCGATGTGAAGAAGAGGAATTTGTGGCTAAGATTTTGTTTTAATGAAAAGTTGTACGTAGATAGAATAATTTATTTGCATATTCTTTATGTCAAATTATGCAGATTTTCGTTGAAATCTGCACATGGTTTGTTAAAATATATGCAAATATAAAAAGGAGAAATCCACAACATGAAAAAGATGAATCAGCTTCTGTTTGTATTTCTCATTTTCTTTGGAATGGTTTTGTGTGTTGGTAATATCTATCTTGCTAAGACAACATTTCATGAAGAGGGAAGAATGGACAAAGTATCCATTAATCGAATAGAGAAAGCATTGCAGCAATATGAGAAGGATTACGAAGAGGCACCTACGAATCTTAAACAATTAGAAACCGTTACTGGAGTAATGTATGAGGGAATAGAAGGTATACAGTCAATCTCTAAGGATGTGACATCGCAGGAACTATCCGATTTCTTCAATGCAGATTTAGGCAGTGGTGATTGCAAGATTATCGCAACAGAGAATTACTTCTATGCGATAGAATATCATGTGAATACAGGAGACAATCGCCGCATGATTATATTGTTTAATGTGTTAGCGGTGTTATCATTTCTCTGTGTTCTTGGATTTTGGGTTTATGTGCGCAATCGAATTTTGAAGCCGTTTCACCGCTTGGCAGAGGTTCCTTTTGAGCTTTCAAAGGGTAATCTGGCAGTTCCGTTGCAGGAGAACAAGGATAAATTTTTTGGGCGTTTTGTTTGGGGAATGGACCTGCTTCGTGAAAACTTAGAGGAGAATCGTGTAAAGGAATTAGAATTGCAGCGGGAAAAGAAAATGCTTCTTTTATCTTTGTCCCATGATATTAAGACACCACTTAGTGCCATAAAGCTTTATGCGAAGGCTTTAAGTCGTAATCTTTATAAAGACGAGGCAAAGAAATTAGAGATTGCTGGTAACATCGATGAAAAAGTGGATGAAATAGAAGGTTATATTTCAGACATTGTGAAAGCATCTAATGAAGATTTCTTGCATTTTGAGGTGGATAATGGTGAGTTTTATATTAAGGATGTGTTAGAGCAGGTTCGGGAGTATTATCAGGATAAGATGCAGCTCAATCAGATTGCATTTGATATGGGACCGTACAGTAATTGTCTGGTGTATGGTGATCAGGATCGATTAGTTGAGGTGTTACAGAATATCATCGAGAATGCGATTAAGTATGGAGATGGTAAGCACATTTGGTTAGACATGCAGCGGGAAGAGGAGGAATATATTATCCGCATTTCTAACACTGGATGTCAATTAGAGGATAAGGAGCTACCTCATATCTTTGATAGTTTCTTCCGTGGTAGTAATATAGATAACAAACCGGGAAGTGGCCTTGGTTTATATATATGTAGACAGCTGATGCACCTGATGGAGGGCGAGATTACGGCATCGGTGATTGACGAAGATGATAATTGTGAACAGAATAGCAATATGAAAACGATGTTGGTACAGGTGGCAATTCGGTTGGTATAGACGAGTTGTCACTTTGAATATCATTATCATTCTTAAAATAATACAGCTACTTGACATGTTCCAAGTAGCTGTATTATTTTGTAAAAAAGATAAAAAGCTAGGTACGTATTTATGAATAACAACATGGAAAAAAAGAGTAATTTTATAAAAAATGGAGAGGTGCTGTGGATCATTCCAGTGTATGTGATGATATTAGAAGTTCTGTTTCACTGGGAAATATATAAAAGCTTGGATATCTATATGTTCTATGCAGTATTTTTTTCGTTGCCATTTTCGCTATTGGTGCTGATGTTTTCCATTACAACAAGTAACAAGTGGAATATGGCCTTTCGCGGTGTAATGACATTGCTTTTCGTTATATATTACGCAGTACAAATGATCTATCACCAGGTATTTGGAAATTTCTTGTCATTAAAGTCCATTTTCAATGGTGCTGGTCAGGCGATGGATTTTGGTTCTACCATATGGGAGGCTTTTTTAGAGCATGCAGGAGCAATTATGGTTGCCTTAGTTATTTGGGGCGCATATTTGGTGTTGGAAATTCGGCTTTTTCTTGTACGGAATCAAAATAAAGAGCACAAACAAAGAGAAGACAAGAAGTGGATTGTGGATTGGAAAAAATGCGTTTTCTGTTTGTTGTTTATAATGATAATTCCAATTATTGGAACCATGATTTTAATGTTTCAGGGGACTGGTGTTGGAACGACTTATGATGTAAAGCTTCGATTTCATCGTACAGAACAGTCCATGTATCGTTTAGGACTTTTGCAGACATTGAAAAAGGATGTGACGGAAAACCTCTGTGATGTTTTTGAAATAACAGAAAAGCAAATGAATGCCGGATATGTGTGGATAGAGGAGACATTTTTTGAAAGCAATGTGGATAAGTTCGATAAGAAAGAGGATGGAAAGGTAGCAGATGACAATTGTGAAAAGAAATCTCTAATTACCTATGAAGATTTGAGTAAAACAAGTGAAGGCGATGTGAGGACATCGGATGACGTTGTAGTTTTGTCAGGTGCTGATGCTGAGAAAGAAAAATATCACACATGGGATATTGATTATGAATCTCTAATAACAGTTGCAGAAAATGATGACATCAGAGATGTACATACCTATTTTTCGAAGGTGAATCCAACAAAAGAAAACCAATATACTGGCTTGTTCGAGGGATATAATTTGATCTACATTACTGCGGAAAGCTTTAGTGATGTGGTGATCGATCAGGAAAGAACACCGACTCTTTATAAGATGCAGCAGGAAGGGTTTCAATTTAACAATTTCTACACACCGAGCTGGTATCTTAGCACCATCGACGGAGAGTATGTGAATTTATTAGGGCAGCTTCCGGTGGAAGGTGATTGGAGTTTGCAGCATTCAGCAGAACAGGCATTGCCCATTTCATTGGGGAACCAATTAAAGGAGCAGGGATATATATGTAATGCCTATCACAATCATGACGCGTATTACTATGACCGGAGAATTACACATCCCAAATTGGGTTATGAGTTTAAAGCAGTAGGTTCTGGGCTTACCTTTGAGTCCATGTATCCGGAGTCGGATCTGGAACTAATGGAAATTACCATTGACGAATACATGGGTCAGAATAAACCATTTCATACCTACTATATGACCATGAGCGGACACTTGCCCTATACCTATGATTACAATTCTATGGCGGTGAAAAATAAGGATGTAATTGAGGGTCAAGAATGGAGTGAAAATGCAGCCTGTTACCTAGCGGCAAATACGGAGCTAGAATATGCTGTGAAATATCTGGTGGAACAGTTGAAGCGAAAGGGACAGCTTGATAATACATTATTTGTCATCGCACCAGACCATTATCCATACGGATTGAAAAAGGGTGCCTATGATGAGCTAAAGGGAAAGCAGGTGGAACAGGATCCCTTTGAAATCTATCGCAATACTTGTCTAATCTGGAGTGCATCTATGAAGGATATGAAAAAGGTTTCATTTCCAGTGCAGGTGGATAAGTATTGTTCCAACTTAGATTTGTTGCCAACCATATCTAATCTTATGGGATTATCCTATGATTCCCGTTTGGTGGCTGGAAAGGATATCATGTCGGAGGAAATGGGCTTAGTCCTTTTTAAAGATCATAGCTTTCTAACCGATAAGGTGCGTTACAATGCCACAACCGGTGAAGTGATTTGGTCTCCAAACGTAGCGGAGGATGACATTTATTTGGAAGGTCTTATGCAACAGGTGCAAAATCGCTTTTATTATTCTGCCAAGATGCTGGAGTTGGATTATTATCATTTGATTGGTACATTAGAGGATTAGATAGGATTGTGATAGTTTCGTATCGGTTTCTTATTGATTAAGAATTGACGAGCGAGTATTATTAAAGTGAGTGTATGTTAATCCAAATGGAGTGATTACAGAGGTTAGATAGAATGAAACAAAGATTTATATCGACGAGAATGACAAAAACATATCTGATTAAGCTCGTTATCCGTATTGTGACTTTTTTAGGAGTATTTGCATTATATGTGAATGATAAGGAGCAAATGATGTCTTTGATGACCATGTCTGTATGGAAAGGCATTTCTCCAATGCATGTGCTTTGGCTTATGTTTATGGTGATGATGATCCTACATATTTTTCCGTTGGAACGAGTGACAATGGCATTGAAGAAAGCAGAGCCTGAGCCATACCAGGAGGTGGAAGGGTATTCCGAAATAGAACTACATCGTTTTATCCAACAGCAGAATGTGCGCGCTTGGAGCGTTATGCTGGTGTGGTTGATTTTTAATGCAATTTTTGGAGCACTGTATTTGTTTGATGTTCTCGATGAAGCCGACTTACTGATGCTTACAGTATTCTATTTTCTATGTGATTACATTTGTATTTTATTTTATTGTCCGTTTCAGCATTTACTAATGAAGAATAAATGTTGTGTGAATTGTAGAATCTATGACTGGGGTCATTTTATGATGTTTACTCCGATGTTGTTTATACAGAATTTCTTTAGCTGGAGTTTGTTTTTTACTTCCTGTGTGGTGTTGATTCATTGGGAAGTGATTTACGCAAAGCACCCAGAACGTTTTTGGAGTGGTTCTAATAAAACGTTGCAATGTGTAAATTGTCAGGATAAAACCTGCCAGGTAAAGAGAAGAATTATGAAGAATTGATGGTAAAACACATTAGTAATGGAGTTTTGGTAGAAAGAGAGATAAAGTATGAAGGATTTGACAAAAGGGTATCCTGCAAAGGTAATTATGCTATTTGCGATACCACTGATGTTTGGAAATATATTTCAACAATTATATAATATGGCCGACAGTATGATTGTCAGTACCTATGTGGGAACTGGGGCTTTGGCTGCTGTTGGCGCAACGGGTGTGGTGTCCAATACCTTGATTGGGTTTATTAATGGCTTAACACAGGGATTTTCCATCTTGGTGGCTAACAGCTTTGGGGCCAAGGATATGAAGCGCATGCGTCGTTTTATTGCAGGAACGATTGTGCTGACCTTTGGAGCAGCGATAATATTAACTGTGGTTGGTTTTACATTTATTGTTCCCATTCTTAATTGGCTGAATACGCCTGCAGATATTATGGAAGATGCGGTGGCTTATGTTCGTATCATTTTAGCGGGGACCATTTTTACTGCAATCTATAACATGTGTGCCAATACGTTGCGTGCGGTGGGAGATAGCAAACGTCCTTTGTACTGCCTATTGGTTGGTGTTGCAACGAATATTGGATTGGACTTACTGTTTGTATGTGTCTTTCGCTGGGGAATTGAAGGGGCGGCATTTGCAACTATTTTGTCTCAAGCAATTACAAGTCTTCTCTGTGGAGGTTATCTGGTACTTCGTTTTAAAGAGATTATGCCAAAGGGTGATGAATGGCAGTTAGAAAAAGGACAGTATCACAACTTGATTACCTCTGGACTTTCCATGGGATTGATGGGATGTATTGTGAATACTGGTACCATTATTTTGCAGGGGGCAATTAATGGATTAGGTACCGATATTGTAGCAGCTCATACGGCAGCTAGACGTGTATTTGATATTTTGATGATTATGGTGTACACCGAAGGAATTTCTATGACTACTTATGTTAGTCAGAATATGGGAGCAGGTAAGGTGGATCGAGTGAAGCAGGGTGTTCGTCATGCCAATCTCATTGTAACGGGAATTACGACATTATTGATTGTGATATGTTATGCATTTGGTGAACCGGTAATTCGCTGGATTACTCATTCTAACAATCCAATTATTATAGAATCTGGTGTTTCCTACATCCGAATCGGTGTATTGTTTTTCTATGTGCTAGGGCCACTGTTTGTTCTTCGTTGTAGCTTACAAGGAATGGGACGAAAGGTTGTGCCAGTGGTTGCCAGTGTGCTGGAAATGTTGGTGAAGATATTATCTGCAAGCTTGCTTGTACCAGCTTTTGGATATATGGGTGTCATTTTCACAGAGCCAATTAGTTGGGTGGTAATGACAATATGGCTTGCGGTTTGTTATCTTGCGAAGTCACCGGAAAAGGTGCTTGCGGAGAAACAACCATAGTATTGGAAGAGAATATATAATCCCTCTTGACTTTTTCTCGTGGGTATTCTATATTTAATCTAGTTTTGTAAAGGTTATGAGAAAGAGGAGTAGAAGTTGTTCCTTGCCAGAGATTATGACCCATGGGCTGGAAGGTCATTTCAAGAAGAAGACTTTGAAGGTAGCTTTTGAACTGCATGGCTGAGAAATGGATTATTCAATGTAGGTCATGACGGAGTCGTCCACGTTATAGGATAAGAGAAGTGAGAAATTAAGGTGGTACCGCGTATATTCGCCCTTTATCAGGAAGTCCTGATAGAGGGCTTTACTTTTTTTTAAGGAGAGAAGACAATGGCAAAAGAGTTAGAAAAGAATTATAACCCTTCGGAAATTGAAGACAGAATTTACAAGAATTGGTTAGACAAGAAGTACTTTCATGCAGAGGTAGACCGCAGTAAGAAACCATTTACAATTGTGATGCCACCACCAAATATTACTGGTCAGCTTCACATGGGACATGCACTTGACAACACCATGCAGGATATCCTTATTCGTTATAAGAGAATGCAGGGCTACAATGCTTTGTGGCAGCCAGGTACAGACCATGCAGCGATTGCTACAGAGGTTAAGATCATCGAAGCATTAAAGGAAAAGGGAATTGACAAGGATGATTTAGGCCGTGATGGTTTCCTGGAGAAAGCTTGGGAGTGGAAGGCTGAATACGGTGGACGTATTATTAATCAGTTAAAGAAGTTAGGTTCTTCTGCTGACTGGGATCGTGAGCGTTTTACCATGGATGACGGAAACAATGATGCAGTAAATGAAGTATTTTGCAAGTTATATGAAAAGGGCTGGATTTATAAGGGTTCTCGTATTGTTAACTGGTGTCCGGTTTGTCAGACAACAATTTCGGACGCAGAGGTAGAGCATGCGGATCAGGATGGCAATTTCTGGCACATTAACTATCCAATTGTTGGAGAAGAGGGAAGATATGTAGAGATTGCGACTACCCGTCCAGAGACATTGCTTGGTGATACTGCAGTTGCTGTAAATCCAGAGGATGAGAGATACCAGGATATCATTGGCAAGATGTTGCAGTTACCTTTGACAGATAGACAGATTCCAGTAATTGCGGATTCTTATGTAGATAAAGAATTCGGAACAGGTTGTGTGAAGATTACGCCTGCCCATGATCCTAACGACTTTGAGGTTGGAAAGCGTCACAATTTGGAAGAGATTAATATTATGAATGATGATGCTACTATCAATGCATTAGGCGGTAAGTATGCTGGTATGGACCGCTACGCTGCTCGTAAGCAGATGGTTGCAGATTTAGAGGAAATGGGACTTCTTGTAAAGGTGGTTCCACATAGCCATAATGTAGGTACTCATGATAGATGTAAAACTACAGTTGAACCATTAATCAAGCCACAGTGGTTTGTGAAGATGGAAGACATGGCAAAGCCTGCTTTAGAGGCAGTAAAGAAGGGTGAGCTTAAGTTAATCCCAGAGCGTATGAACAAGAATTACTACAACTGGTTAGAGAACATCCGTGACTGGTGTGTTTCTAGACAGCTTTGGTGGGGTCATCGAATTCCTGCTTATTATTGTCAGGATTGTGGTGAGATTACAGTTTCGAAGGACGCAGTATGCACTTGTCCAAAGTGTAGTTCTTCGAATATGAAACAGGATGAGGATACATTGGATACATGGTTCTCATCAGCATTATGGCCATTCTCGACACTTGGCTGGCCAAAGAACACAGAGGAGATGGATTATTTCTTCCCAACAGATGTGTTGGTAACGGGATACGATATCATTTTCTTCTGGGTAATTCGTATGGTATTCTCTTCAATTGAGCAGACCGGAAAGTTGCCATTCCATACTGTGTTATTCCATGGTTTAGTACGTGATGATCAAGGACGTAAGATGTCGAAATCATTAGGAAATGGTATTGACCCATTAGAGGTTATTGATAAATATGGTGCAGATGCACTTCGTTTCACATTGATTACTGGTAACGCACCTGGTAACGATATGCGTTTCTACTGGGAGCGTGTTGAGGCAAGCCGTAACTTCGCAAACAAGGTTTGGAATGCTTCTCGTTTCATTATGATGAATATTGAAAAGGCAGATGTGAAGGATGTAGACCTTTCTAAGCTTACATTGGCTGACAGATGGATTTTATCAAAGGTTAATACTTTGGCAAAGGATATGACTGAGAACCTAGATAAGTATGAGTTAGGTATTGCGGCTTCTAAGGTATACGATTTCGTTTGGGAAGAGTTCTGTGACTGGTATATCGAGATGGTGAAGCCTCGTCTTTATAATGATGAGGATGAGACAAAGGCAGCAGCTCTTTGGACATTGAAGACAGTATTAATCAATGCATTGAAGCTTCTTCATCCATATATGCCATTTGTAACGGAAGAGATTTTCACAAATCTTCAGGATGCAGAGGAATCGATAATGGTTTCTGATTGGCCAGTATTTAATGAGGAGTGGAATTTTGCTTCGGATGAAAATGCAGTAGATACCATTAAGGATGCAGTTCGTGGTATCCGTAATTTGCGCGCAGAGATGAATGTTCCAAATAGTAAGAAAGCAACAGTTTATGTTGTTTCAGAGAAGGAAGAGGTTCGCAATATCTTTGAGGATGCAAAGGTGTTCTTCGCAACCTTGGGATTTGCTTCTGAAGTATTAGTGCAGAGTGATAAGTCAGGTATTGCAGATGATGCAGTTTCTACTGTAATCCAGGACGCTGTGGTTTACATGCCATTTGCAGAGCTTGTGGATATTGAGAAGGAAGTGGAGCGTCTTTCTAAGGAGCAGAAAAAGTTACAGGGAGAGATTAAGCGCTGTGAAGGTATGCTTAATAATCCAAACTTTGTTGGTAAAGCACCAGCTGCTAAGATTGAGGAAGAGAAGGCAAAACTAGAGAAATATAAGGGTATGCTTGCAACTGTAGAAGAACGACTTGCTCAGCTTAATAAATAATAGTCTAAATGAATTTAATATAAAAGGTGCTTCTATTCATTGTAAAAACATTCTAATCGAAGGGTTAGAATGTTTTTATTTTTTGCTCGCACAGTTTTTAACTTTCCGAATTGGTGGAAATTGTTATACTTGTAATTAAGTTAAGAACATAAAAGCGCGTTGTTTTAGAGAAGTAGTAAAACGAAGGAAAAAATTCTGAATTTTAAACTACCAGTTTAATGACATTTGTCTTTGAGAAGAGTATCATAGTTTGAAATGAGCTCGTGAAGTACTCAAGATTATAATATTTTATATTTTTTTGCAAAAAAGTCTGAAATATTTCTTGACTTGCGTCGAAAAAGAGAGTATAATATTTTGTTACAACGCGCAATTTGATGGAACTTGTTAACGTAACTAGTATTAGTTGTTTTTTGCAAGGAGGTAGTCAGATGAATTATCCAACACTTAGTGTCGAGGACACAGGAAAGCGTATCCGCACTCTCCGTAAGGAGAACAATTTGACCGTTGCAGAGGTCACAAACTTTATGGGTTTTGAACACCCACAGGCAGTATACAAGTGGGAAAGGGGCGAGAGCATTCCTTCCGTGGACAACTTGTATGCATTAAGTAAGTTATTGAATACAACCATTGATGACATTCTGGTCGAAAGATCAGAATGTATTTTTTTCCCGTAAAAGAACTTCTGAATAGGAGCAGAATTGAAATGTTCTATTCAGATCCTGTCATAGATGCGTCACAAAAATCTTGTGGCGCATTTGTCATTTAACTGTAAGTTCAATGACTATACGGGGAAGTAGGAGTATATTGCTTGTAAAGGAGGTTGATGAGATATGGCAGTAATTGATTGGACACCATCTGCAGAGGTGGCAACTCATGCAGGTATAAGAGAAGTTTCGTTGCGAACAAAGGCACTTGGAAAAAGAACAATCTTTCTGACAGGGGAGATTAATACTGAAAGTGTTATGGATGTTATTTTACAGCTGATGTATTTAAGAGAAGAAGACAAAGAACAACCAATTCGGTTGTATATCAACAGTGGCGGTGGCGAAGTAAATGCAGGCTTGTTGCTCTATGATGTACTACAGGATATCGATGTTTTAGTAGACACTTATTGTGTGGGAATAGCAGCGAGTATGGCTGCCATTTTGTTTGCAGGAGGAAAAAAGGGAAGAAGATACATATTACCCCACTCTAAAGTAATGATACATGAACCATTGTTAGCCAATGGTTTAGGAGGCTCGGCCAGCAGCATTAAAAATATTTCGGATTCCATTATTGAAACAAGAGATATTGTGAATGGAATATTGGCAAAACATACAGGTAAGACAAAAGAGGAAATTGACGAAGCGACACGGTTTGATAATTACATGAATGCGGAGGAATGCGTAGAATTCGGACTTTGTGACAAAGTAGTAAATGGAATTTTCTAGGAGGTGGCTTATGATACCAAACAATACTATGATTGTAGGCGATGGACAGTATTACAGTTTAGACTGTTACAAAACCGGCGTGAATAACAATGTGTTAGTAGTGGGTGCAGCTGGAAGTGGCAAAACGAGAAGTATAGTGACACCAAATATATTGCAAGCCACCGGAAGCTATGTTATATCTGATCCGAAAGGACTACTATATAAGGAATATCACAAGTATTTGAGAGAAAGAGGGTATGTTGTTAAAAAACTAGATTTAATTCATCCAAAACAATCTAACAAGTACAATTTTTTTGAATATATCCGTACAGAACAGGATATTATCAAGGTTTCCCACATGTTATGCGACATTTGTACAGGTGAGGGTACACATAAGGATCCTTTCTGGGATCAATCATCGGAGCTATTGCTGACATCCCTGATAGCATATTTGGTGGAGCGAGGTGTTGCGTCAGATATGACGATGCATAACATTTTAAGCTTGGTTACAGCTTGTGAGGTGAATGAAAATGATGGCTCAAGTAGAACTGTGCTTGATAGGATGATGGATTCTCATCAAATGCAACATCCAGATTCCTTTGCATACAGACAATATCAGAAGTTCAGAATAGCGGCGGGACGGACAATTCGCTCGATTCTGATTTCCCTTAGCGCAAAGCTTGGAATTTATGATTTTGCAGAGTTGAACAGTATGCTAAAAGCAGATCAGATGGATTTACCTTCCATTGGTAAGAAAAAGACAGCAGTGTTTGTGGTTATTAGTGACAAAGATCGTTCCTTGGACGGCATTGCAAATCTATTTTACTCCCAAACGATGGAGGAGCTTTGTAAATACGCAGATGATCGCTGTAAAAACGGACGGTTGCCAGTAGATGTGAGATTTATTCTAGACGATTTCGCGACAAACTGTGTAGTGACTGATTTTCCACAGATGATATCCTCTATCCGTTCCAGAGGAATATCTACTATGCTTATGTTGCAAGCAGAGGGACAACTAAACGTTTGTTATCCAAATGAGAAGGATACGATAATTGGAAATTGTGATACATACGTATATTTAGGAGGAAATGATTTAAGTACGGCGGAATCAGTAGCAATTCGATGCGATGTTCCAATGAAAACGGTTCTGAATATGCCAATTCGTACCAGCTGGATTATGCGACGTGGACAGGAACCGGTTAAGGTTCCACAGTTTAATCTAGACAAATATTGGGAGATTGCAGGAGGCGTAGAAGAACGTTAATTTTCTTTAGAATAGTAAATATATGGGAAATCTGCTTGACAGGTTTCCCTTTATTTATTATAATTCACTTTAAAGCGTTAAAGCTTTAAAACATAAATGCTTTAAAGCTACATATTAAGTGATTATAAGAGACATATGTAATGTAAAACGCAAGTCAATAAATTAAGAAAGAGGGAGAATAGAAAAATGGCAATCAAAATTATTTTATTAATTGTATTTTTCGCAGTAATGATTGGTGTTGGAATTTATGCAAGAAAAACAACCACCAATGTCAATGATTTTGTATTAGGAGGAAGAGGAGTAGGTCCATGGCTTACAGCGTTTGCCTATGGTACTTCATATTTTTCTTCGGTAGTGTTTGTAGGTTATGCAGGACAGTTTGGATGGAAGTATGGTCTTGCTTCTACCTGGATTGGTATTGGTAATGCAGTTCTTGGAAGCTTGTTGGCTTGGCTTGTTCTTGGTAGAAGAACTCGTGTTATGACGCAGAAGTTGGATGCGAAAACAATGCCAGAATTTTTTGGAAAACGATTTGATTCAAAAGCTCTTCGTATTACAGCATCTGCAATTGCATTTATTTTCTTAGTGCCATATACAGCATCTATCTATAATGGTCTTTCTAATTTGTTTGGAATGGCATTTAATATTGACTATAAGGTTTGTATCATCGTAATGGCCTTGTTAACAGGTGTGTATGTAATTGTGGGTGGTTATATGGCGACTGCATGGAATGACTTTATTCAGGGTATTATCATGCTGATTGGTATTTGTGCAGTTATTGCTGCGGTATTAAATGGCCATGGCGGCTTTATGAATGCTGTTAAAGAGTTGTCAATGATTTCTGCTGACAATGCCGTTCCGGCGTTGGAGGGTTCACAGGGATTGTATGCTAGCTTCTTTGGTCCGGATCCAGTAAACTTAGTAGGTGTAATTGTTCTTACATCTCTTGGAACCTGGGGACTTCCACAGATGGTACATAAATTCTATGCAATTAAGGATGAAAGAGCTGTAAAAACAGGTACTATCGTATCAACATTTTTTGCAATTATCGTTGCTGGTGGATGCTACTTCTTAGGTGGATTTGGTCGTTTGTTTGATACACCAGCTATATATAAGGAGGATGGTAGTGTTGCCTTTGATATGATTGTTCCTCAAATGCTATCTACATTGCCTGATTTATTGATTGGTATTGTGATTGTATTGGTGCTCTCTGCATCCATGTCTACATTATCGTCTTTGGTTATGACTTCAAGTTCGACTTTGACTTTGGACTTTTTGAAGGACGTTGTGATTAAAAATATGTCTGAAAAAACACAGCTTGTTGTGATGCGTGTATTGATTGCAGTATTTATTATTTTATCAGTAGTACTTGCTTTGAATCCACCTACATTTATTGCACAGTTGATGGGTGTATCTTGGGGTGCACTAGCTGGTGCATTCTTAGCACCATTTATGTATGGTTTGTACTCAAAGAAGATTACAAAGGCGGCTGTATGGGCAAGCTTTATCACAGGTGTGGGAATTACAGTTGCCAATATGTTCATTAAGTTTATTGCCTCACCAATTAATGCAGGTGCAATTGCAATGATTGCTGGTTTAGTTGTAGTTCCAATTGTGAGCTTAATTACACCGAAGATGAAGAAGGAATATGTAGAGAATATCTTCGCATGTTATGAAGAAAAGGTGACAGTGAACAAGAAGCGTTCTTTGGAAGATTGATTAGATAGCTATTTGAAATGTAAGGAATAATATGTAGACTATGTTCTGTTACATATTTTGATAGAATAAGATATTCTTTATAATTTAAATGGAGGTATGAAGTTCATACCTCCATTGTTTTAATGATTTCGTTTTTAACTATGCTGTATAGAGCTCATATCCAGCAGCCTTAACAGCCTCTAATGCCTTGTTTTGATCGCTTGTCTTAAGGACAATAAATGCACTTTGGTCATCGGATGTTAAACCATACATGTATTCCACATTAACGCTTACATCAGAAAGTACAGAAAGCAATTCACCTAACTGTCCAACCTCTTGTGTTAATTTTACGGCGATAACATCTGCAGCCATTGCTGAAAAGCCAGCTTCTTTTAATACATTTACAGCTTTTGCGTAATCGGAAACGATGAAACGCAATAATCCGTAATCGCTGGTGTCTGCAAGAGATACGGACTTAATATTAACATCATTTTCTTTCAAAACCTGAGCAACCTCTTCTAGGCGTCCAGCACGGTTCTCAATAAATACAGTAATCTGTTTAATAAACATATGTAATCCTCCTCAATATTTTTGGTGACTAAATAATAATCTGTTTTCAAGATTAATTAGTCATTTTGTAAAATAAATGATTATACTAATTTACGTTTGTCAATTACGCGAACAGCTTTACCCATACTTCTCTCGATGGTCTTAGGCTCAACTAATTTGATCTTTGCATTCAAACCGATACCTTGGTGTACAGCGTGCTCAATCTTCTTCTGAAGACTTTCAAGCTCTTTGATTTCATCTGAGAAGAAACGCTCTTCAACTTCTACGTTGATTGCTAAAGTATCCTGATGATTTACACGGTCAACAACAATCTGGTAGTTTGGAGTAATTCCGTCAACAGTAAGAAGTGCAGCTTCTACCTGACTAGGGAATACGTTAACACCACGGATAATTAACATGTCGTCAGAACGTCCGGTGAAACGGCTAATTCTAGCTGTGGTACGTCCGCATTTACACTTCTCGTGTGTGATACTGGTAAGGTCCTTGGTACGATAACGGATCATAGGAATACCTTCCTTGGTTAAGGTGGTAATTACTAATTCGCCAGTTTGTCCGTCTGGTACAGGTTCAAAAGTCTTTGGATCAATGATTTCAGGGTAGAAATGATCTTCAAAAACATGTAAACCAGCATGATATTCACAGTCATTGGCAACACCTGGTCCCATAATTTCAGAAAGACCATAAATGTCATGGGCTTTAATACCGAGACGCTCTTCGATTTGAGTTCTCATGTTCTCAGTCCAAGGCTCTGCGCCATTCAAAGTAGCCTTTAATTTGATTTTATCTTTAACACCCATTTCCTCAATTACTTCTGCAATGTGCATTAAGTAAGACGGTGTACACATAAGACCAGTTGCACCAAAGTCAATCATCATGTCAATTAACTTCTGTGTGTTACCAACAGACATAGGCACAACAGTTGCACCTAAGTGCTCAGCACCATAGTGACCACCAAGACCACCGGTAAACAAACCGTATCCGTAAGCGACCTGGATGATGTCGTTGCGGCCAAGACCAGCCATAGCACAGCATCGTGCCACACATTCTGCCCAAACATCGATATCTTTTCTGGTGTAACCTACAACGGTAGCTTTACCAGTTGTACCAGATGAGGCATGGACACGAACAATTTCGCTTAAAGGTACTGCAAATAGTCCAAATGGATAGTTATCTCTCAAATCATCCTTTGTTGTAAATGGAAGTTTTGTAATATCCTCGATACTTGTGATATCACCAGGCTCCAATCCAGCTTCCTGCATTTTCTTGCGGTAAGGCTCTACATTATGATATACACGGTTTACCGCTTTTTTGAGGCGTGCGCTTTGTAAGTTATGCATTTCGTCACGGCTCATACATTCTCTTGCTTCATTCCAAATCATGTTACTTCTCCTTTTGATGTTAATGATAGACATGGGTGTTTGATGTATTACCACAGCGCTGAAGTGAAGTGTTGTAAGCAAACGATTCCTGATACACTCATGCGAATATAAATATTTTATCACAAACAAAAGAAGTAGAAAAGAAAAAACCATTCATAAATGCATCATTTGGAAAATTGTTTTGCAACTGAAAGTTGCTAAGTTGTATGTGGTAAGTGGTTGATTTCCCCTTTTACTTAAAATATAATAGGACTAGAGTGGGGTTGTTAAGGACAACTTGAGATAGAAATATACGGGAGGCGTCAGAATGACTTTTGCAGAAAAATTATATACATTAAGGACACAATATGGATATTCACAGGAGGCATTAGCGGAAAAGCTGAATGTAAGTCGACATGGACCTGTTATAATAGGACTAAATTAAGAGAAACCCAACAAAATCAAGGGTTTGCACTGATTTAGTCCTATTTTTTTATGCCATTAGGTTAAGGTTAGGACAGCGCTGTTTACAATCAAAGACCTACATTTCAAAA
>JAGAQX010000168.1 GCA_017622535.1 Lachnospiraceae bacterium
TAGGAACGAGACATTGACCGTAATCTTTGATAATTGTCATGTAACGGAAACAACCGTAAATGGTACACAAAGTGAAGGCCATTTTGTGGGACTACTTCGTGGTTATGATAATAAAGAAACTTTGCAATTCAATAGTAATTGTACGCTTACACTTTCTGCTACCGTAAGGTCTGTTGATGATTTTGTGTCTCCTTACCGTGAGGGTAATGAGGGTACTTGGCTTGCGAACAATGACTATTCTAAATATGATGGCTGGTTGGGAGATGAGGAGTGTTATCGCGGCACTGTCATATACGGGGATAATCGCTTTATACCATGTTGGGATGGAGAGACTAAAGTCACACCTCTTACAGAAGGAAGCACTAAATTGATTTATTCAGCGTTTGACTTGGCATCATTGCAAGGTAGTGGTCATACATCTGTTACTTTTAAAGAAGATGTAGATTTGGGAGGTAACAGAGCAACCAATAAGAATCCGTTTACACCAATAAGTGCCATTGGCACATTGGATGGCGAAAATCACAAATTATATAATCTGAACATTTTTTACAATAGTTGGATTGTCGGCTTTATTAATGGAACAAGTGGAACAGAAACAGTACATAAAAATCTACATTTTGTAAACTCTTCTGTCAGAGCAGATATGACGGGAAATGAAAAACAGGTATATGTGGGAACTCTTTGCCCTTATGTACAACATAAGTATATAGTAGATAACATCACAATAAACGATGGATATGTATTAGGATTGGGAAAACTTGGTGGCTTAATAGGTTTTGTCACATCAGAAACAACTGCATCTTTAGATTGTAGTAAATGTAGTGTTATTTCATCAACCATAGAAAATATTGAAAGCTCTGCGGTAGACCGTTTTGGGAATAGTTTTGTTTATGCAGATTTTAATCCACAAGGAGAAGTCGGAGGACTAATTGGATTCATAGGAAATGATGTTGTCATTACAGATTGCCATGTTACAAATTGCAATATTAATTGTTATGGGCAGGACAAGAAAACTGCTGCTGGCATCTTTGCTGTACCAGGGCGACATGTAAATCGATTTATTGGAGATATTAGAACTATCAATGGGGATATAATCAAAATATTAGGCTGTACTGCAGAAAACAATAGTTTCGGGATTAGAGATGAGGATACCCAATATAATCAATTTAATCTTGTTGGCAGATGTTACTACATCGAGATTGGCATAAATATGCCATTTATTGGCAAAGTAGGAGTCTTTGATACAAAGGGTAAACTATTCGTAGATGAAATTGAATATGCTCCGTCTAAAAATAATGGGGATTTAAAAAAATAAACAATATGAAAAAATTATTCTATTTACTATTGGCAATGCCATTACTATTTACATCGTGCAGTAAAGACGAAGGGATGGCGAGTGAAGAAACAGTTCAGGTAAGTTTCAGCACAGAGCTTCCAAGACGAATCGGAACACGTGCAGGTACGACCGATTTGAATGTGAATAAGGTGGTGTGTGCCGTATTTGAGGACGGAGAAGAAATCACAACCTTGCGTGATGAAATTGAAATCAAAGAAGGAGAAGAAATTGTATTTGCTCCTCGCTTAATTAAAGGTCGTACATACGATGTTGTCTTTTGGGCTATGAAAGATAACAATTATGATGTGGACGATATGACTGCCATTACACGTACTTCGGGAACGACTGCTACAGAGAATGATTTTGACGCATTTACAGAAAGTGTCGAAATCGAAGTAACAGGTTCCAAGTCGGAAACAGTAACGCTCAAGCGTCCACTGGCACAACTGAATCTGGGTGTAACATCTGATGACTGGAACGCTGTGGCAAGTGAAGAAACATTTGGAATGACTCCAACAAAAATGGTTATAACCCTGACAGGGAAAGATACATTCAACGCCCTCACAGGTTCTGCCATCGGAGAAGATAAAGAGGTGACATATACTCTTGATGTAACCGGAGAAGACCTTGTGGCAGGAGAAGAAACTTACAAAAGTATTGCAATGTGCTATGTATATCCCGATGCCGGACAAGAGAATATAGATATTACATACACCATCTATGACCAAAGCAATGAGGCTATTCGGGAGGATGTAACCATTCAAAACATTCCGTTGGAAAATAATTATCGTACCAATGTGGTTGGTGGATTACTAACCGGAACAATTACATATACCATCACTTTTGAGAAAGATTTCAATACGACAGAAAACAACGAGACAATAGAATAATGTATAACCAGTTAAATCAATTTCAAGAAACAGAGATAGATAGCACAAAGAAACAATTGGAATCCTTATATGATTCCTTCGAAATCTCTCAATGGAGATTTCTACAATGATGAATTTGCTCCCTAAGGAATAATCCTTATGAATACTGGACGAGAATCCGGCACTTGAAAATGTGTGGGAAAGCGTGAAAATGAAGAAAAGAATAATAAACTTTTAAGTTACTAATTAAAAACATTTCAAGATGAAAAAGAATTTGTTTATGAGTATGCTTGCAATAGCAGGTATGCTGTTTGCGACCTCATGTTCGCAGGACGAATTGCTTAACGAACCCACAACGGGCGATTACGTTAGTGCAAAGTTCACAATTGGTACATCAGATGGTATTGCCACCCGTGCAACAATCGGAAATGGCACAAAAGCAGATAAGGTTGCTTGTGCTGTTTATGACGAA
>JAGAQX010000169.1 GCA_017622535.1 Lachnospiraceae bacterium
CCGTAAGAGGTTCCCCATCTACATCTTTTTTTGTTTTCCCTTCTATTACTTCCATTTCTAAAGCAGCATACACCGCTTTCTTAAAATCACTGCCATCCATATTGGATCCCAGCTGTGGAGTTGCATGTTCCACGGCATTCTCATTAATTTTCTCTTTAGACAATACATCCTTCATAACAGTGGCAATCTTTTGTGCCATTTCCATATCAGCTTGCATATAGCTTTTTTGAATATGCTTAGAAATAATCGGAAAAATTAAAACAGTAATTGCCGCCAAAACTACAATAATTATTATAATGTCAATAACTCTTAATCCTTTGTTTTTCATATAATTAATAACACTCCAAATAACTCAATTTCAGATAGTATCAACAATACCACATCAAACTATACATTACAAGCTTTTGCAAAAGAATTACACCTTATATAGAGGAATTATTATCCATACAGGAAAATAAGGGGAACCTAACAGTTCCCCTTATACAAAATCTTATAATGATACCATATCAATGCTTAATTTCTTAATTGTCTGTAATGTTTTTGCACGAATCTCATCTGCATCAAATGGTGACAACAAAGAATCTTTATCAAACTTGTTTTGCATCAACATATTAACCCAATCTTCAATGTAAGCCTTAACATATGAAATGTTATCTTCACGACGATCTTTCAAGAACTCCTCAATTGTGTTAATGTGCTCAATAACTGTAGGCTCATTACTCTTGCTATTTACTGGCTTATCATCTGACTCGTCTGACAACTCGATTACTTTACCAGTCTTTGTAATAATAACCTTCTTGTTTGGTGACGCCTCTGGAGCAGCGGCTTTGTTCTTACGAACAATAAGCAACTCTACAACCTTAATCAAGCAAGCTACACTATATGTTCCTTCTTCCTCTGATTGTCTTGCTGCACCTTTTTCAAGATACTGATTCCACAACCACTCTGATTTACAAAGAAGCTCTTCCATCTGCAGATTAGCAAACATCTTCGCCAACTCTGGGCTAGTGTTACTAGTAGCAGATGCAACCACCTTACCAAAGCTAAACTTAGGTGCTGCTGTAGGAGCTTCTGCTTTACCTACATCATACTTAGATGGCAAATTAATCTTTGCATAAGTCTCCTGGAACATCTTTCTTGCTTTGTCAATATTGTAAGAATCATGTAAAATACGTGAATCCTTATCATTCAATCCATGCTTAATCATATCATCTGCAGCTAAGAATACCAAATGTTTCTGTCTATCCTCTAACAGCTTCTTAATCTCATAATTAGTCTTACTCTTCTCTACAATCGTATTCTTACGAACCTTAAATGCTTTAATTTTCTCCTTAACACTGAAGAATAACTTAAGCATTGATGGATTTGCATTCACATAATTACCAATCCAATTCAGCTCTACATACTGATGCTCGATACGATTCGAAATCTCATATACATTATAACCATCAAACACAACATTCAATGTAGTATATAGCATATCCAAAATCTCATATTTCTCTTCCCATGAACGAGTGGACAAATCCTGATTAACCAACTGCTTAATTCCACACTCATGGAATACAAGATTGTACTCATACAAACCTTCAAATACATTCGTCTTATCTGATAATGAAGAACCAGTACCTAAAATCTGTAAATTACGTTTCATAGTAGGTTCGTCTTCGATATAACGATATACCTTCTTCACAAATGCAGAAACTTCAACTAATAAGCTATCAATTCTCTTATTATAAATATCCTGCTTAGAGATAGCAGAAATTACTGTACGGCTCAAAACATTTGTATACTGAGTACTATTGCAATTGCGAATTAACTCCTTGAAGTTTTCGTAAACCATCATGTTATCCACTGGAATAAACTCTGCATTCAAACCATAGAACTCAAACGCCTTTGTATAATCCTGCTTACGGATAAATGAGTTAAACATTCCCATACTAAACTGAATCTTATAATCATTACCTACATGTGTATCCTCTACAAAATAATCATAAAGAACCTCTAAGTTATTCATATAAGATTCTGAGTTTGCAGCAGAAGGTGGTAAATCCATCTCCATAACTACATTAATCAAATCCATATAACCCATTACGGCCTTATCATATGTAGCTGGACGATCATCTGCATCAGCAATCTGATAACATGTATTAATCAAAAGAGGAGCAACTCTCTCTCCAATCAAACGCATAGCTTCGCCAAAATGATCTAACTGATAGAGGTAAATCAACCAGATACTATAGCGATAAATACCTGTTGTATTAATGATAGCATCTGTATCGGTAGGATCAATATCACCATATACGAACTTGAACAATGGCTCAATCCATTCCTCAATCTCATATTTACCTTCCTTTTTAATGTGTTCATCAACGAACTCACCTAATTCATATAACTTTGTACACTGTGCCTTTACATCATCGTCAACAAGCATAGTAGACAAGTCGAAATTATGATCCTTTAAATAATCAATAACTAATGCATAAAAACCTTCTTCAACCTGCTCATTCAAGAATCGAATCAACATTCCTTTATTCGAAGATGCTGCAATAGAAATAATATTTGTGTCATTACCGCGTGTGACTGTAGCTGGTAAATTCTGCATTATAACTCCTCCTTACCTTTTGGAATTTGTGTGAAATTGATAAATTCCACCTAATTATTTAAATAATATCACAACCAATACACATTGACAACTGAATTTTCATTCATTTTCAGTTATTTTGACAAATTTCTATTGTCTACTTTGTACAAAGTCTCCATTTTTCATCCGTATTTTTTTGTTTTTTCACGTTTTTGTATAAAAAACATATACTATTTGCATAATAATTATTTGAAAAGAAAAAAAAATTGCTTTTTCTGCTTCACCGTATTAAAATGAAAATAGCTATTTTTAAGTATATGAATAAGGAGTGATTCGCATTATGGCAAAAAAGAATTCTAGCTTTGGCAAATTTATTGCCTTTACAACTGCTGTTGCTGCTATCGGAGGTGCTTGCTACATTTTCCGCGACCAGATTAAGGAAAGTGAAGCTTTCAAAAAAACAACTGATAAGCTCTCTGCTTTGCGCAACAAAGTATCTAATAAATTTTCTTCAGATGAAGACGATTTCTTCTTTGATGATGAGTTCGGGGATGATTTTGAAGATGACATTTTTGATGAAGATTCAAAAAGCAATCGAGAATACACCTCGATTACAATTAACGCAAAGGACAATAACTCTGCAGCTAATTCTGCAGAAGAGAATGATGATACCGAGAAAGATTCTATGGACATCGAAGATGCTGCAGAAGATTTCGCAGATGATGTTGCGGAAGACGTTGAAGAATTATCTGACGTTGCAAAGGATGTTGCCAATGATGTTGCTAACGCAGTGAAAGAAAAAACCGAAGCAGCAAAAGATGAAGTCAAGGAAATATTTGCAGACGATTCTATTCCGACTATCTCATTCAATAGTAATAATACGAACAAGACTGACGAGACCGCTGCAACTGAAGAGGTTCTCGGCTATGAAAATGAAGGTTTGTCCGATGTATACGAAGATCCAGATGTATTGGGTGACCAAGACAAATTAGACTTCTAATTTCATTTAACCAACTATGACTTTTGTACCGCGATAGTATATGTTACTATTGCGGTATTCTTGTATATACATATAATTACAATAGTAAGATAAGTACCCTTTTTTCCAGACCACCTTTGGATGAAGGGGAAACAATTAAAACCATTGATTTCAAACAAAACAAGGAGATATTAGATTATGTCAACTAGTTACAATAGTTTTGCCTATGTATATGACCAGTTTATGGATAATATTCCTTATGAGGAATGGTGTGAATATATTGTACAGCTATTTCACCAATATCAAATTCCAAGTGGTAATCTTGTAGAATTAGGTTGTGGTACTGCTACCCTTGCTCTTTTAATGGAGGAGCACGGATACAATATCACAGGAGTAGATAATTCCGCTGATATGTTAGCCATTGCGTCTGAAAAGCTATCAACCAACTCAAATATACAATTACAGTTGCAGGATATGAGTGATTTATTTTTAAATAGTTGCTATGATGGTTTTTATTGTGTATGCGACAGCCTTAATTATCTACTTAATGAAGAAGATATACGAAACACA
>JAGAQX010000020.1 GCA_017622535.1 Lachnospiraceae bacterium
ATTACTCTATTGGATATTATTGTGACAATGGTAAAGAAGGTCAATATTATAAATCAGAATTGAATATTATGGGTGTGACAGGCTCTTTTATTGAGAGCTATGCAACGGAAAAAGGTTTGACATTTGTTGCAACGGATGCATTGTCGAATTCTTGTGGAGAAAATGTAACTTGGTCTTTTGATAAAGAAACGGGTAAACTGACCATTTCTGGTACCGGTGATATGGCAAATTACACTGCTTATGCATATCCATCCTATAAGCCTTATTATTCTTCAATAAAAAGTGTTGTGGTGGAAGATGGGGTGACATCAGTGGGTGAATACGCCTTTAATCTCTGTGGTAATTTGGAAGAAATTAAATTGGCGGATAGTGTAACAACGCTTGGATATAGGGCATTTGGTCAATGTTCAAATCTGAATAGTGTAACCTTATCCGAGGGACTGACAACGATTAATGGATATGCCTTTTATGGTTGTCGTAGTTTGACTCAGATTACAATACCAAAGAATGTAAATGCAATTAAAACACATGCATTTTCTTATTGTAGTAATCTGAAGGAATTCATAGTAGAAGAAGGTAATCCTCATTATGCTACATACGAGGGCGTGTTGATGAGTGCAGATAAAACCGATTTGGAGATTTTTCCGGCTGGATATGAAGCTACAACATTTATTGCACCAGTGGCACTTGATCGCATAGAAAATTGTTGCTTTTCGGAGGCGATAAACTTAAAATCGCTAGTTATTGCAGGAGCATCACCGGTATTTTATACCAACCAAAACCTGTGGGGAGTGACAATATATTATGATTCCTCCGATGTGGATTGGACCACTATTCAGAATTCCTTAGCTTCTCAAGGTATTGCATGGGTAGATATGAAAGAGTTGGTGGACAAATCAACACTATCTATATCATGTGAATCCAGTCAAGTAGCTGCGGGACAGATGTTGCAGTTAGTGGCTAGTATTGATCCAAGTCTGGCAACATGTTTTGTATGGGAAAGCAGTGATGAGGATGTGGCTGTGATTTCTAATACAGGACGTTTAATTGCGGTGAATCCTGGAAGTACCGTGGTTACAGTTAAGAGTGTTGATAATCGTTATACCGCAAAGAGAACAATTACGGTAACCGGTAATAAGTTTGAGATGGAGAGTTATGATTATGAAACACTAGATGAGGATGTATTGCAATATACTTCTGTTTCGACAGTTACCAAGCAGATTATATCTGAGAAGCTACATGGAATCTATTTCTTAAGTGATACGGAACTGTCCTTTTATTCATTTATAGATAAAAGTAATACAGTAGTGCAGAAATTTATAGAATGTGATGATGCTTATGTTTCGAACAATAAGCTTTATGTAATCGGTAATGGAGCATGCTACGTCTATGATTTGAATACACAGAGTATGTTAACGTATTTTAGTGTTGCTGGTTTGACAGGTACAGCAGTAGGTGTAGATAGTGAGGGACGTATTTATATTGCGGGTAGTGATCACTACAAAAATCATGTTTACAAAGTGAGATTATATTCATCGAACGGAACAAAGATCTCTGAAATGGTGGTAGGGCGCCCGGTTTATGAGTTTTCGGGATTTGATAGTGCCAATGGATATTTCTACATGGAGTCCTATTATAATTATTATTCGTGGGGATATGACCACTATGGTAGAGGATTGACCATAGGAAAGGTGACTGAGGATACGTTGAAGTATGTGGATACTTTTTATGGATTTGCAGAAGGATATATTTCTCGTTCTATGTCTTGTTTGCTGTATCTTTGTCAGAGTTCTTATATGCAACATCAGACAAGTGCAGAGCTTATGGGCGGCAAGTACGTAGTTGCAACGAGTGTCTTGCATGGAAGTGTCAACGTTTACAATTCCAATACAGCTAGCGATACAGGAATTACAAAAGTGTTGTCGATTCCGCGTTCGGCTATCGACGATGGTGAAGAGGATGCTTATAGCGACTTAAGTAGTATTGGTACACGTAGCGTATATAACGAGAGAAATAATAGTATAATTTTATATGAAAACAACAAAACGATTTCAGAATATTCTCTGACAACTGGGAAAAAACTGGCAACCTTTTCTACAAAGAATAAAGTATTTAATTTACTAAAAATGGGAGATTCTATAATAGCGATTGAGAAGGATGCAGATGGTTTCTATATAGAAAGCTTTGATTGGAGTGAACCAACAAAATTAACGATTCAAGCAGACTCACTTACAATGCAGGTTGGTGATAACCAGACATTAACAGTAGATAGCGATGCAAATTATACTGTATTTAACGAGTGGTCTAGTAGTGATGAAAATGTGGTTTCCATTACGCCAGAAGGTGTGATTTCGGCATGGAAAGCAGGGACAGCAACGATTACCGCAAAGGTATCGAATTCTTTAACTGCGTCGATTACAATTACTGTAACTGCTTCATCTATTGTTACGCCTGCCTCCAATACTGTCATAATAGAAGGAGCGGATACCCATAATGCTTCAGATAATCATTATAGTGTATGGTCTAAGACAGTAAATTCTTATCTCTTTGAGAATACAGATGGAACCTTTAGCAAGGTGGAGTCTCTGGGAGCAAAGGGTGTGAAGGTAGACGTTTATTCAAAGGATATGATATGGACCAGTAGCAAAACCCTAGAAGCGGAATTAGGTATATTTGGTGGCTTTTATTCTGGTAAAGACGCAAATTTTCTTGTTTTCGGACAGAAAAATGAAAATGACAGTGATGATGTAGAAGTATTAAGAATTGTCAAATATAGTAAGAGCTGGGAGCGACAAGGTGCAGTTTCGGTAAAGGGTGCCAATACCTATATCCCGTTTGATGCAGGTTCTCTTCGAATGACAGAAACAGCTGGTAAATTGTATATTCATACTTGCCACGAAATGTATAAGGGTTCAGATGGTGTACATCACCAAGCGAATATGACATTTGTTGTGGATGAAGCAAATATGAAAATGTTGGATTCATATTATGATGTAATGAATATTGCACAGACGGGTTATGTAAGTCACTCCTTTAATCAATTTGTAAAGACAGACGGACAGTATGTGTATCGTGCAGATCATGGAGATGCAAATCCTCGTGCAATGGCGATTACAAAATGTAAAGTGGATGGTAATATCACAGATGTTTCTTATGTGTTACCATTTACAATGCAGTACTATTCATCATATAATTATACAGGTGCTTCTATTGGTGGTTTTGAATTATCAACCGATAATTGCCTGATTGCAGGATGCTCTGTAGATCAGAGTGATGAAGATAATTTTGATGTGTTTGGACAGAGAAATATATTTGTTGCTGTGGCAAACAAGGCTATGACAAAGCGGAATGTTGTATGGTTGACAAAATATGCAGCAGATTATGGAGTAACGGTTCGGACACCACAGATGGTAAAGCTAAATGCAGAACAGTTCTTACTTATGTGGGAAGAATGTAATAATAAAACAGGTGCAACGGTTGTCAAAATGGTAACCATTGATTCGGAAGGTCAGATGAGATCCGATATCAAGGAAGTGAAATTGGCACTGTCAGATTGTACACCAATATGTTCATCTGATGGTTTGGTGAGATGGTATGTGACAGATGGTAAAAAGACTATTTTCTGTGTAGTTAACCCATATAACTTGGCAGCAGTCAGTGGTGAAGTTACCATTGCTGCACCAACCTATGACTTTGATGATGATACAAATTTAGATGATGATTCTGAAAAGAATGAAGATGAAAAAGATGGTTCTGAAATGGTTGGAGAGAAATTTGTTGATATTCGAACTGGGGAACTTTATCAGGTAACTGGAAAAGATGAGCTCCGGTATGAGTATTGTGGATACAAAACTGGTGATGTGGTTATACAAGATACGGTTGTCATTTCAGGTGTTACATTTAAGGTTACCGCTATTGCAGAAAAAGCATTCAAGAATAATAAAGATATCACATCAGTGAAAATCGGTAGTAATGTGAAGACAATCGGTGCGGAAGCTTTTTATGGTTGTAGTAAGCTAAAGACAGTAGTGATTGGTAATAATGTTACAAGTATTGGAAAGAGTGCATTTTATAAGTGTACTGCTTTGACAAAGATAACGATTCCAAATAAAGTGACAACCATTGGCTCCAAGGCATTCTATGGTTGTAAGAAGCTGAGAACAGTTTCTATTGGTAAAAAGGTGAAGACAATTGGATCTTCTGCTTTTGAGAATTGTAGTAAATTAGCCACAGTTAAAGGTGGTGCTGGTGTACAGAGCTTTGGAAAGAAATCATTTAGGAAATGTGTTTCTTTGAAGAAGATTACGCTCCAAACAAAGGTAAAGAAGCTTGGTGAGCAGACCTTCTATGGTTGTAAGAATTTGAAGACCATTACAATTAAGTCAAAACAATTGAAATCAGTCGGCAAAAATGCAATTAAGAATATCCAGAAAAAAGCGACAATCAAGGTACCAAAAGCCAAGAAAAAGGCTTACAAGAAATTATTTAAGAGTAAGACTGGTTATAAGAAGTCGATGAAAATCAAGTAAAGGAGAAGTTTTATGAGAAAGAATGCAATGAATAATTTAAGCTATGGACTATTTGTGTTGACAGCACAGAAGGATGGATTTGATAACGGCTGTATTATTAATACGGTTCAGCAGGTTACAACTGAGCCAAACTGTATTACAATTGCTGTGAATAAGAGTAATTTGACTCATGATATGATTTTGGAGACGAATAAGTTTAATGTGTCTATCATTAGTGAAAAGGCAGATTTCGAGTTGTTTAAGCACTTCGGGTTTCAGTCTGGTCGTGATGTGAATAAGTTTGAGGGATTTTCAGATTGTGGAGTATCTGGTAATGGACTAAAGTATATTACAAAGGGTACCAATGCATATCTTTCTGCATGGGTGAAAGAGACAGTAGATTTGGGAACACATACCCTATTTATCGCACAGGTTACGTATTCGGAAGTACTAAATGATGAGCCTTCTGCAACCTATAGCTATTATCACTCACATATCAAACCACAGCCAGTAGACACAGGTAAGAGAGAGAATGGTCAAGTGGTTTGGAGATGTATGATTTGCGGTTATGAGTATGTAGGTGAAGAATTGCCAGACGACTTCATTTGTCCATTGTGTAAGCATCCGAAGTCGGATTTTGAGAAAATAGTGAAATAAAGATTTATTTAAAGGAGAATCACAACAAATGTAATTTTGTTGTGGTTTTCTTATGACAGGGAAATCGGAAAGGCAAGTAATATGACACTAGAGAAGAATCAAGAATATGAGATTACAATTGAAGATATGGGGAATGAAGGAGAGGGAATTGGTCACATTGATGGCATGGCAGTGTTTGTGAAGGATGCTGTGGTAGGTGATGTGGCACGTATTAAGATTATCAAGGCAAAGAAGAATTATGCCTATGGTAGATTGATGGAATTGGTATCTTCTTCTGCGTATCGTGTTGATCCAATTTGCCCTCATGCTAGACGCTGTGGTGGTTGTAGCATTATGCAGGTGGATTACGCAAAGCAGCTTGCATGGAAGCAGGACAAGGTGATGAATTGTCTAAAGCGTATTGGCGGTATCATAAATGTGGAAGAATTAATGGAGCCGATTATTGGAATGGAAACTTTAGGTGTTGCAAAATACACTTCACAAGCAGAGGGAAATGGTGAATGTTTTCCAGCAATCCGCTATCGTAATAAAGCGCAGTTTCCAGTTCGAAGGGATAAAGATGGGAATATTGCGATTGGCTTTTATGCAGGAAGAACCCATTCTGTCATTGATACAGACGTATGCTATCTGCAGGATATCGTAAATGATGAAATTATAAAAAGATTTCGTGGATTTTTAGAGAAGTACCAGGTGGAACCCTACGATGAGGAGCAGCATACTGGATTAGTGCGTCATATTTTAACTCGTGTAGGAAGAAAAACCGGCGAAGTGATGATTTGTGTGATTATCAATGGAACAGAGCTGGTGGGTTGTGTACCAAAGAACACCCCAAATTTAAAAGACAAATATATGAATGTTGAGCAGGAGTTAGTAAAATGTATGGAAGATATTCCGGGCATTACTAGTATTTCTGTTAATGTGAATAGAGAAAAGACCAATCGAATTCTGGGTGACAAATGTCGTACAATTTGGGGTAGTGATACTATAACCGATTACATTGGTAACGTGAAATATCAGATTAATCCGTTGTCTTTTTATCAGGTGAATCCAGAACAGACAGAGAAACTTTATGGAAAGGCTTTAGAGTATGCGGATTTACATGGTGATGAGACGGTGTGGGATTTGTATTGTGGAATTGGAACCATTTCTTTGTTCCTTGCCCAGAAAGCAAAGAAAGTTATGGGAGTGGAGATTATCCCAGAGGCCATCGATGATGCAAGAAAGAATGCAAAGATGAACGGTTTTGATAATGTGGAATTCTTTGTGGGAAAAGCAGAGGAAGTATTACCAGAACAATATGATAAATATGGTGTCTATGCAGATGTGATTGTGGTGGA
>JAGAQX010000170.1 GCA_017622535.1 Lachnospiraceae bacterium
AAATGTTGTGGTGGTCTTTGCTACCCCACCTTTCTGATTTGCTACTACAATAATCTCTGCCATAATGAAATCCTCCTATGCTATAAGGCATCTAATCATGCCCTTAATTACTCGCCAGACAAATACCACTCCACCAATAAGCCCTGCCAACATGACATTCAAAAACCAAATGCCTACTGTTGATGCTAAGTCATGCTTTACTGGTACAAGGAGACATCCTAACTTAGTGATACCGAATGGAAATCCAACTACTATCCATAACCATAAAAAATTGCAACCATCTTCTGACACATATACGGTTCGGAATACGCTTGCAAGGACAATAGCCACTGCAATAGGTAGTACCACTTCTGTTACAAAAATAACCACTTTTCTTTTCATGTTCGTTACCTCCATTATTCTGTATATTAACTGTGGTTTGTCTGACAAAAGGACTTCACTATCTATGGCTTCTATATTCAGTTTTTCTGTTCTACTGCATACACATACTTACTTTTCTACTGTGTATAGTGTTTTACTTTTACCTCTATTACCCCCATTATCTACATTATTTACACCCCATATATATAGTAAATATAACAACTATGATTAGTATAATTTCTACAACACCCATACCGGATTCGTCCTCTAGGAACTCCATCCAAATACGCTTGCACACATTCATAGACCTCACCTCCATTTTGTTATGTAGTAGTAATTAACGTCCCTCTCCAAGGACGATTTATGCAAATCCCCAAAATGCAGGGAGCATAATCATTAACATAATGGTTAACAATAAAAGAATCATTGGTCCTAACAGCTTTGTTCCTGCTTCTTCCCCCAAACGCTTTGCCATATTCTTTCTTTCCTCTAGCGCCTGTAATTCCTCTTGCTCAAACACCGCACCCAAACCCTTCCCTCCACGTTTTACATTCTGTTCAAGTAATGTCATTATTTTCATATAGCAGGGTAATCCCAACCTTCTCCCAAGCTTGTAATAAACCTGCTCCTCCGACATCCCATATTCCATCGCCTGAACTGCTATTTTTATCTCTTCCATTAATGGTTTTCTATAATCTGCTGTGTTTTTGATTTCCTCATAATCACGTGTTAATAATACCAATATGTTTCTCGTCTGCATTCCGGCTCCCATCAGCAACAGTAATTCATTGACAAACCAAGGATAGCTACGAATTAGACAATTCTTTCTTTCCTGCATTCTTTTTCTTTTATTCTCCTGTTCTCGCAAAAACAACAACACCACAAGAATAATTCCCGCTACTAATACCTGCGCCGAAGTCGGTTTCGTCTCATCTAACATAGTTATTTCCACATCACCAATCTTTGCTGGCAAATAAAACCCATCCTCATAAATTGCTTCTCTTTCTTTCTTTTGCATTCCTTCTTTTACCTGTGAAAATGCTTCCTCTATCACGCTCTCTTCCTTTGGAAAAACCGTAATATTATACTCTTTGGAAAAGCTCTGCTCCTCATACCAAAGCATAATCTCTAACACCACTGGAATTCCAACCTTTAAGTCTTGTTCGCTATATCCCAAATCAAGTAATTCCTTCTCTTCATTTCTTATCACACCCTCCTCATCAATCAGAGAATAATGATCAGCTACAAACTCTATGTCAAAAGGATATTTTTCGTAATCAAGCGAATAGTCCAAATCGCTACGTACCTCTCTTAGGGAAGAATTATTTCCTTTCAGATTTTCTTCAAAATACGAAAAAGCACTGTCTACGAGGTCCTCTAACTGCTCCTGTTTGAGCTTCTTTGCCTGTACTGGTAACTGCCACTCTTCCTCTTGTTCTTCCTTCTTTAGACATATAGAAACCTCTTTGACTTCTCCGCCATACCCATCTCGTTCTACGAATATCTCTTCGTTTCCAGAATCAAAGGTCATAACAAAGCTCACCCCATTTGCAACAAAGAGTAACAAGAATAGATGCCAGTACTTTACTATCACTTCTTTGTATTTGCTTCCTTTATCAATTTCTTTTTTTGAACATACGTACATCATCACAAAAGCCCCACACAACAGGACAAAAACAAGTAGATTAATTATTCTCATATATGTATCTCCATAATCTTCTTTGCCCACACATCTGCCAACTGTATAACTACTAAAAAGGCTGTCATAATCAAGATACCTAGCAGATTGTGATAAAGCACATCAAAATATCCTCCATCCGTGATACGAAGATAGAAAATGATTCCATAAGGCATTGCCATCATAATCTTTTCCTCGTATTTTTTTGAAGCAATCATTGTTTCGATTTCTTCTTCTACCGCTAACTTATCAGAAATACAATTAACGGTTTTCTGTATAATCCGGACCAAATTTCCCCCACTCTTCTTTGCAACCATTACAACATTTGCAAAATTAGCAATATCATCAATTCCACTTCGTTTTCCCAAATCCTGTAATAGCTGCTCAATTGGAACATTCATTTGCAAACCAGCTACAATTGCATTTATTTCTTGAATGATGGCCGTATTTTCTGGATAAATAAGCAACAAATCTCGTTTTGACTCTACAAACGTTTTCTCCAAGGAGTATCCTGCGCTTAAGCCAGTAGCAACCGCTTCTATCATAGACTTAAATTCCAATGTCAGCTCTTTTCTTTGCTCCTCCAGCCTTCTTTTTCTCATTACAAGAAAGTCGATATATGCAAAAGGTATGAGCAAAAAACACATTTTCCAGGTGTCATAAAAGAGATAACAAATAACACACCCCTTCACAATAAGACGTACTATATATTCAAACCAATCCATCCAATTAAAAATATATTTTTCATAATTTTTCTGATGTTCCAAGTTATTATCTTGATTGCGTTTCGTTTGAATTCTCATACAACCTCTCCTTGCCAACCGCTTTGTAATAATTTACATATACCTTTAAGCTCACCACATTTTTCAATCTGTCCAATTATTTTTCCATCCTTCTCAGAATATTCTCGAAATTGATATAGAGGATGAGTGACAATTTCTCCCTGTTCCACACCATTCACCTCGCATATTTCCAATACGCGCCTACTATTATCCCGCAATCTCCCAACATGAATAATCACATCAATAGCTGCTGCTAATTGTTGTCGAATTGCCAGCACCGGCATGTCATAACCCATCAAGATCATCGTTTCCAACCGTAATAACATTTCCTTTGCAGAATTACCGTGTCCAGTGCTAATGCTACCATCATGTCCTGTTAACATACTATTAGTCATATCCATAGCCGCAGCATCTCTCACCTCTCCAATAATGATTCGATCCGGTCTCATTCGTAACGCCGTTTTTATAAGCTGTGACATCGAAATAGCATTTTCCCCCTCAACATTAGCATTTCTAGTCTCTAACCTTACTAGATTGGGTATACCGTGTAATTGCAATTCTGCGGAATCCTCTATTGTAATTATTCGTTCCGTTGGTGGAATAAAATTGCTCAAAACATTAAGCATTGTCGTCTTTCCACTTCCTGTTCCTCCACTTATAAACAGGTTATATTTTGCCCGGACTAATAGCTCAAGAAAATCGGCAACCTCCTCCGTAATTGAACCGATCTCTATCAACTTTTGCATTGTAAAAAACTCCTTAGGAAATTTACGAATTGTCATCGTAATTCCATCTAAAGATATTGGTGGTAAGACCACATTTACACGGGAACCATCCTCTAACCGTGCATCCACAATAGGAACCGTTTCATTTACCATGCGATTGCAGCTACCAACAATTTGCTGTATTACATTGTGTAATCGTTCTTCATCCGAGAAATGTTCCTCTATTTCTTTAATTTCCCCCCTTTTTTCCACAAAAATATGATTGCTTCCGTTCACCATAATTTCCGATATATTTTCATCCTCAAGCAGACTAGATAATACATCTAATCCACGAAAGCTATTAAACAATTCTACTCGTAGTTGTTGCTTTTCCTTTACGGATAAAAATATTTCTTTTCCCCGGTCTATGACTACTTGTTCTATTATTTTCTCAATCTCTTCATCCGTTAAATGCTGACTATAATCCAACTGTTCTATCAATTGCTGCTGTAGATAACTTTTCTCATCCATCCACCTATCTGTCATCCGTCATCACCTCCAAAAATGTGCTGTAGCTGATGTTCTCTTTCATTCTTGTTCGTCATATTTAAATATCTTATATTTTTCTTGCATTCATCCATTTCCTGATAATGGAACATCCATTCAAAATTGCTTCTTTTTCGCTGTGCATATTCTTCCTCCACAAAAGGAACAAGTATAATATCAAATCCCTCAAGCATACGGAAATTCTGTAAAACACCACTTCCCATATCAAACAAAACGCCATTATATTCACTCGATTCTAAGTTTGATCTTAACCAATTTAAATCCTCCACATTTACTTGTCTTGAATCAAAAAAGGAATTACCACTTACAATCACATCCTCTTCACCTCTCACATAATGCATTACCTGTTCCTCATTGTGTGTTTTCCAATAATAGAAGAATTCATCCGCCGTCTTTTTTCTATCTACATCCGTTTCTCCAAAGGAGCTGTAATCC
>JAGAQX010000171.1 GCA_017622535.1 Lachnospiraceae bacterium
ATCTAACCTTTTACCTTAGAGCTTATTTTATTGTAATAAATTTAATACACTTTGATGCCGTTGATTTGCCTGTGCAATCTTAATCATTCCCTATTAAAGATTTGCCTTAATCTGATTGTAAATACCTTCCGCATCTAACTCATACTTATGAAGCAATTCCAATGCAGGACCAGACTCACCAAACTTGTCACGCATACCGATCTTGTAAACAGGCACTGGACACTTCTCACAAACAACATCACACACTGCAGAACCAAGTCCACCGATGACAGAGTGCTCTTCTACCGTGAAAATCTTCTTTGTCTCTGTCGCTGCCTTAACAATGATATCCTCATCTAATGGCTTGATTGTATGAATGTTGATCACTCTTGCATCAATTCCATCTGCTTCTAACATTTTAGCAGCCTCAATTGCAAATCCAACCTCTAATCCAGTTGCCACAATTGTAATATCCTTACCCTCTTTCACTGTTACACCCTTACCAAGCTCAAACTTGTAATCTGGTGTATCGTTAATTACAGGTGCTGCCAAACGTCCAAATCTCAAATATACAGGACCATAATGCTCATAAGCAGCCTTCACTGCTGCCTTTGCCTCTACATCATCGGAAGGATTGATAATCACCATTCCAGGAATCGTACGCATTAAAGCGATATCCTCATTACACTGATGAGATGCACCGTCCTCACCTACAGAAATACCTGCATGAGTTGCACCAATCTTAACATTCAACTTTGGATATCCAATTGCATTACGAACCTGCTCAAATGCACGTCCTGCCGCAAACATGGCAAAGCTTGATGCAAATGGAACCTTACCAGTAGTTGCAATACCAGCTGCAATACCCATCATATTACACTCAGCAATACCACAATCGATATGTCTCTCTGGAAATGCCTTCTTAAATGTTCCTGTTTTTGTAGCTGCTGCCAAATCTGCGTCCAATACTACTACATTATCATATTCCTGACCCAACTCAACTAAAGCATTACCATAGCTGTCACGGGTTGCAATCTTCTTTACTTCTGACATAATGCTTCACCTACTTTCTCTAAATCTGCCATTGCTGCCTCGTACTGCTCATCATTTGGAGCTGCACCATGCCATGAAACTTGATTCTCCATAAAGGATACGCCCTTACCCTTTGTTGTCTTAGCAACAATCGCTGTAGGCATTCCCTTTGTCTCTTTTGCATTCTTAAATGCTGCCTCAATCGCATCAAAATCATGTCCATCAATCTCAACTACATTGAAGTTGAATGCTTCGAACTTATCTGCGATTGGATATGGAGAACAAACCTCATCTACACTACCATCAATCTGTAGGTTGTTGTTATCTACAATTACAACTAAATTATCTAACTTTCTATGTCCAGCAAACATTGCTGCTTCCCAAACCTGACCTTCTTCAATCTCACCGTCGCCTAATACAGTATACACACGGTAATCATCATTAGAAAGCTTTGCGGAAAGTGCCATACCAACTGCAACAGAAACACCCTGTCCCAAAGAACCAGCTGACATATCTACACCAGGTGTACCCTTCATATCTGGATGTCCCTGCAACATCGCACCTGTTTTACGAAGCTTCAAAAGCTCTTCCTTTGGGAAGTATCCCTTCTCAGCAAGTGCTGCATAAAGAACTGGTGCAACATGTCCCTTTGACAATACCAAACGGTCTCTGTCTGCCTTCTTAGGATCCTTTGGATCAATATTCATCTCTTCAAAGTACAGATATGTCATAATATCTGCCATAGACAATGATCCACCTGGATGTCCACATTTTGCAGCATGTAAAGAAGTCACAATGTGCTTTCTTATCTCATTTGCTTGTTTTTGTAATTCTAACTTGTTCATGATTATCTCCTATCTGCTCAAACCAACCCGTTTGAAGCGTATTACTTATCGTCACTATCTTCTATTTTATAAAAGAACAGGAAAAAAGCAAGTCTTTTGTAGAAAAAACTTGCTTTTCAACTTTCTCAACCATCAATAACCCTTAACGTACTTCTTTGCATATCCTTCTACGCCAGAATAGCTCCAATCCTTGCCATACCCATAAATGCTTCTTCTGTATTTGCTAAGCTTTTTCTTTGGCACATAAACAGTAACCTGATTTTCTGTTGCAGCCCAATAGCTTATCTTTTTCGGAGGTTTATTTCCCTTACATTCTATTTTTGTAAGCTTTGGTAATTTACCAGTCAAGAATACTGCATCTGTCATGGTTGCCGGAACCACAATCTTTGTAATTTTTGACTTTTTAGCCACCTTGTCAGAAATAATTGGTTTTGGATTTGGATAGTAAGAAACATACTTATAACCATCACCAAAATGTTCTTCACTATATTCTACCAAACTCCAATCAATAAATTCTTCGGCATAAGCTCCAGACACAGTATATGTAATCCCTTTGTATGTAACCTTTGATGGAAGTACTAACGTTTTTTTGTTTTTGCTTGGATTGCATTTTCTAATTGTAACCGTATGCTTCCCATACTCACTACCATTGATTGCATAGGTATAAATGCCCTTCTTAAAGGTCTCTTTCTTAACATTTATCTTTACCACCTTATGCTTTCCTGATTCCAAAGAATAGACTAACACATAAGCAGTTCCAGCTTCCTTCGCTGTAATCTTACCATCTGGAGATAATTTCACATAGCTGTTTTCACCCGTTTGAACACTGCTTTCTCCACCGAGTAATACATATCGCAAATGTTCCTTTGTCTTGCTCTTAAAGGATGCCTTTATTGATTTGCTCTCATTTATTTTTACCGATATTTCCTTAGGTGCCTGAATGGTTGCTCCCTTTTTCACTGGGGTTACACGAACAA
>JAGAQX010000172.1 GCA_017622535.1 Lachnospiraceae bacterium
CATCTTGCTTCCCATACCAACAACAATATTACGAAGCACACGATCATTCATATCCAAACATCTTTTCCATACAATCTGCCTGGTATCAATATTCAAAGAATTACCTTGTTGGATATGATTATCTAACATCGCTGCAAGCAAATTATTAGCCGATGTAATCGCATGAAAATCACCCGTAAAATGAAGATTCAAATCCTCCATTGGCACTACCTGTGCGTAGCCGCCACCAGCAGCGCCACCCTTCACACCAAAACATGGTCCAAGAGATGGTTCGCGAAGTGCGATAGCAGCTTTCTTACCCATCTTTCCCAATGCCTGACCTAGACCTACAGTAACGGTTGTCTTACCCTCACCTGCAGGAGTTGGATTGATTGCTGTTACCAATACTAGCTTACCGTCCTCGTTATTCTCAATACGCTTAATTAGCTCATCGGATAATTTTGCTTTGTACTTTCCGTATAAGTCCAATTCTTCCTCGGTAATATCTAGCTTAGCTGCCACTTCCTTAATATGTACCATCTTCGCTTCTTGAGCGATTTGAATATCTGTTTTCATTTTTAATCTCCTTTGTTATCTATTAGTGTATTAATCATAAAATCATGTCTGTCTATAACATTCCTGTAATTGTAACGAGTGTCATCCCATTCGTCAACAATATTTTAAAAAATAGTATTAGAAGTACTCATCTATATACTCTTCAAACTGTTCTTCACTCATTAATACTTGTCTTGGTTTTGTTCCTTCTTCCGGACCAACTACTCCAGCTTCGAACAACTGATCCATAATACGAGCTGCACGATTGAAACCAACCTTAAACATTCGTTGGAGCATACCAATCGATGCTTTATCCTTCTCAATAATAAAACGACCAGCTTGAACAAAATACTCATCTCTGTCATTGGAGGAACCACCATCACTGATTGCAGTTGCTCCCGCAGAGCTTGTAGATGTAATCTGATTAGTCACTTCCTCACTATATTGAGACTCACCATTTTGCGCTTTTAAATACTCAACAACATTCACCACTTCATCATCTGAAATGTATGCGCCCTGTACACGAACAGGCTTTGGATACATTGTAGGATAAAACAACATATCACCATTACCAAGTAGCTTTTCAGCACCCACACTATCAATAATTGTTCTAGAATCTACACCAGAAGAAACAGAAAGGGCGATTCTTGATGGTACATTAGCCTTAATCAAACCTGTTACAACATCGACAGACGGTCTCTGTGTTGCAATAACAAGGTGAATACCTGCCGCTCTAGCAAGCTGTGCAAGACGAACAATTGCTTCCTCAACTTCTGATTTTGCAACCATCATAAGGTCAGCAAGCTCATCCACAATAATTACAATCTGAGGCATTTTTTCTAGTTTCTCTTCTTCCACCATACCAGAGTTTTCCAACTCTTTCACTTTTTCATTGTATCCCTGAATATTACGTACGTTACATTCCGAAAACATCTGATAACGCTTCGTCATCTCTGCTACAGCCCAATTTAATGCACCAGCTGCTTTTTTCGGATCTGTTACTACTGGAGTTAATAAATGAGGAATTCCATTATACACCTTGAGCTCAACCTGTTTAGGGTCAATCAAAATCAATTTAACCTCATCTGGTCTAGCCTTATATAATATACTCATAATTAATGTATTAGTACAAACCGATTTACCAGAACCTGTAGCTCCAGCAATCAACAAATGTGGCATCTTCGCTATATCTTCTACTACAACATTACCTTCAATATCTTTACCAACTGCAAAGGATAGTTTTGATGGATGTTTTATAAACTTCTCAGTGTCAATCAATTCTCTAAATCCAACTCCACTTCTAGAGCCATTTGGAATCTCTATACCAACTGCAGATTTACCAGGAATTGGCGCCTCAATTCGAATACTCTGTGCAGCTAAATTCATCATAATATCATCAGCAAGACCTGTAATCTTACTTACCTTCACACCCTGCTCTGGTACCATTTCATATCGTGTCACAGATGGTCCACAGCTATAATTCGTCATAGTTACATTAACACCAAAGCTCTTTAACACTTCCTGTAGCTTAATTGCATTTTGACGAATTGTATCCTCCTTCGTAGCAGCTGAAGCCTTGCCCCTTTGCAATAATTCAAGTGGCGGAAAACGATATTCTTCATCACTCTTTCCAACTTCTTTTGCCGATACATTTTTTACCGCAGCAACAGTTTTATTTTCCATATTTAAGTCTTTTGTTGCTATAGCTTGCGTAGCTGTTTCTGGCATTATTGTTTCTGCTACATTCTCTTCACCCGGCAAAACAGCTGGAACAATTGTCTTCTTCTCTCTTGGCTTTCTCGTGCGCTTTTTTGCTTCTTCCTTTACCACTTCTTTTTCAGTTTGAGAAATTACGAAATCATCCATATTTTCCCCAGGAAGAGCAATGTCATAATCCATGACAATCTCATGCACTTCTTCATTAGCTGGAAGCTTTGCAACCGTCTTAGAAGGTAATATTCCTTGATCTGTCTCTGCTGGCAAAACAGAAATATTGTCCAATATAGAAGTTTTTCTTCGTTCTGTAAAGACTTCATCCCTATCATTTGGGAAATCTTCTACTACAATCTCATCAAAATCATTCGTTTTCTTCTTTGTAATTTTATTCGCTCTTCTATCTTCTGCCCTATCTTCAGACTCATGCATAGATGCATCCTGAATCATACTCTTAAAAAAATCAATGACTGAAAACTCAGCAAACAAAACAACACAGACAATCACTGCTAATATTAATATAATATATGTACCAATTTCACCAACTGCTGCATGTAACAAAAAGGCAAGAGAGCCACAAAGAATTCCTCCACCTACCTTATCCTCAAATCCATCCTTAAAGATTTGAACAAAATCGTACTTGTCTACGCCTGCGGTCAACTGTCCAATCATGCCTAAGCATAACAAAACAAGCAGACCAAATACAACCTTTTGAACAGCACGTTTTTTATATTCATTAACATGTAGAAAAAATGCAGCAAACATAATGGCAATTGGCAAAATGTACTCTGCAATACCAAATAAACCAAAGAAAAAACGACTGATATAATTCACAAAGCCACAAATCCCAAAATTACCAAGCTCTAACAAAAGCATCACCGCCCCAATAATCCAAACAGCAATCTCTGCACCTAGTGAATTCTCTTCTACCTCTAGCGCAACATTCTTAGATACTTTATTATTCGTAGAAGCTTTAGAATTTGAAGAATTATTTTTTCTATTATTCTGAGTTCTTGTTCCATTCTTTGAAGTTGATTTCTTATTCTGATTCTTACTACCAGCCAAGCTGATAACCTCCCTTTTCTATTCCGCACCTGACGGAAACATTTCAATAATACAACGATACCTTGTGGAAACACACGCAGTACACCACAATATCTATATAGTACTATTTTTTTTCTGATTTATCAAGCCATATAAACAACAAAAAGCATCATGAATACCACCAACTTCATTAATTAGACCTATTTTTACCGCCTCTGCACCTACTAGAACACTTCCCACATCCTTTGTTAACTCTTTTGTATTAAACATAACACTCTTTAAATCCTCATTTGAAATATCCGAATGTGCACAGGTAAAGGATAATATCCGTTCCTGCATTTTATCAATATATTCATAATTTTGTTTAACTCCCAAAACTGTACCATTCATCCGAATAGGATGAACAACCATTGTTGCCGTGGGTACAATAAATGAATAATCTCCAGAAACACTTAAAGGAACACCAATTGAATGACCTCCGCCTAACAACAACGTCACTACTGGTACAGATAGTGATGCAATCATTTCTGCTATCGCAAGTCCAGCTTCCACATCTCCACCTACTGTATTTAACAAAACTAACAAACCATCTATGGAACTATCCTCTTCTACTCTCGCCAACTCTGGTAACACATGCTCATATTTTGTTGTCTTGGTCATTGGTCCCATACATTGATGACCTTCAATTTCACCTATGATATTTAGTAAATGTATCCGATAACCGTATTGGTTTGCCGACAAATCCACCTGTCCCATATCAACAATCTGATTCTTTCTTTTTTCTTCTATTTCCATTTTACACAAACTCTTATCACATTGATTTTCTTGATTCATACTCTTCTCCATTTTTCTATTCCTCGCCGAGCTCGAACATCCTCACTCTGAATCATAGCTTGGTTCATTCATTTTATATGAAGGTGCTTGGTTCATTATTTACACAAAAAAAGAGGAAGATTCCTCTTCCTCTTTAGTATTGCTCATCAAAATGAAATTATTCAAAATATTCCTATAGACAACGACATACAAAATAAGCAACGATTAAACCTGTAATAATACCGCCTAAAACTTGTAACGGCGTGTGCCCAACGTATTCTTTTAAAATAATCTTTGGCCACTCTTCTTTATCTACAGTTTTTAACTGACTCATAATTTCTTCATTTTTCAAAAAGAAATTAAGAACAATCGATTGCTTTCCTGTCTCCATACGAACATTCATTGCATCATACATTACAATAATCGCAAGTGTAGTTGCTAACGGGAATTCAAATCCGTCAATTCCTCTACAAAAAGCCGTAGCATACATAAGTCCGATTACTGTAGCAGAATGACAACTTGGCATACCACCACTTCCAATCAGGCGTTCCGGATTAAACTTCTTTGTTAAAATGAAATTTATAATCGTCTTAACTACCTGTGCAATTGCCCAACTCAAAAGGGGTGCCATAAACATTTTATTGTGAATTAAGGTCTGTAAGATCTCCATACCGCCCCTCCTTTGTGTCTGAAAGTATCTTAAAGCTCAACTACAACCTCATTGTTGTCAACAAGCAAATCTGCCTTAATATAATTGCCATCAAGTACATTTCCGTTCAATGTAACCTTTGTCACACCAGATTCTTTTCCATTCGGATTCTTAACAACAATATGAAGCTTCTTGCCACGGAAATCCTTATCCATTGTAAATTCTTTCCATTCTGAAGAAATAGATGGATCAATGCATAATCCTTCAAAATCTGGGCGAAGTCCTAAAATACCCTCTACGCAACCTACCATAACGGTAGACGCTGTACCCGTTAACCAGTGAACATGGGAACGACCCTCAAATGGTGACTCGCTACTCTCTGTAAACTGACCATGACAATATGGCTCTAACTTACGAATCTCAGCCTTGTCATTCATAGAAGCTGGTGATGAACTACAGAAATACTCAAATGCTCTATCACCATGTCCCATCAACGCTTCAGCTAAAATAATCCAACCCTGTGGCTGCGAGAAAATACCACCATTTTCTTTAGTTGAAGGATTAAATAACAACATCAATGCACCATCAAAAGCATGGTTAACATAAGAAGGTGCCATTAATCTTACACCATATGGTGTAGCCAACTCACGGTGAACAGATTCTAATGCTAACTCTGCTTGTTCTTTTGTTGCAAGGCCAGAAATTACAGACCAAGACTGTGGATTCAACCACATATTTGCTTCTGGATGATGTTTAGAACCAATAATTTCTCCATCTTCCTTATATCCACGAACAAAGCGATCCTCTTCCCAGCATGTATCCTGGATAATATCGCCTAATTCCTTCTGAATCTTATCTAAATATGCAATGTATTCTGTATCCTGCTTCTTCTCAGAGAATTTACGAAGTACTGTCATTGCATAGTACAACTGCATTGCCACAAAGCTTGATTCACCTTGTTTACCAAGACGCAAACAATCATTCCAATCAGCATGAAGACCAGCAGGCATACCGTGATTACCTAAACGATTCATAGAGAAATCAATCGCTCTCTTTAAATGCTCATATACGGTACCTTCACCACCATTTGCAAATACAATTACCTCATCAATAAAATCAACATTACCAGACTCTGCAATGTACTTATAAACAGTTGGGAATAACCACAAAGCATCATCTGCACGATAAGCTGGATGTCCAGTCGCTTTTACATAAGAAGCATCATCCGGAGTATCCTCATGACCGGCATTGTGATCAAACTTAACAAGTGGAAGTCCACCACCATTATCTACCTGCGCAGATAACATGAAGCGAATCTTCTCTAAAGCCATTTCTGGGTTTAAATGAATGATACCTTGAATATCCTGTACTGTATCACGATATCCATAGCCATTACGAAGACCACAATATGTGAAAGATGCTGCTCTTGACCAAATAAATGTCATAAAGCACTGGTATGCATTCCACGTATTAACCATGTTGTTGAAACTATCAGAAGGTGTCTGTACCTGTAAATGAGAAAGCTGACCATGCCAGTATGTCTTTAACTCGGAAAGTTCAGCCTCTGTAGCCTTTTCTACATCATTATAGCTTGCAAGAATTGCCTCTGCCTCTTTATCTGACTTCATACCTAAAACAAATGTAAATATCTTTGTCTCACCAGGTGCCAACTCCATAGATGTCTGTAATGCACCACAAGCATTAGAGTTATAGTTCAACGAATTATCACAAGCACCATTCTCTACTGAAACTGGATTATTATATCCATGATATCTGCCAAGGAAGCACTCTTTGTCACCACAATAAGATGCAACCTCTGCACCGGCAATACCAAAGAAACGAGTAGCATTTTGATTACCATCTACATCATTCTTAATATTTTCATTAATAGTCTGGTATATGCGGTTGTTATTAAAATATGTCTTTGTAATAAACAATGTATACTGAAGATTAACCTGATCCTGCTCGTAATTGCTATCGTTTGTAAATTCACAATAACCGAATGCAGATAACTTTCTAGTCTTATCAGACTGGTTTGTTACCTTCATACGCCATACTTCATAGCTCTTATTAAGTGGAACATAGTACAACGCCTCTGAACGAATACCTGCATATTCTGCACTCATATTCGTATATCCTGTACCGTGATGACACTCACTCTTATACTCTTCTAACGACTTGCCAACTGGCTGCCATGAAGCTGACCAGAAATCTTTACTCTCATCATCTCTTAAATAAATATATCTTCCTGGCTGGTCAAACTGATTAAATACATAACGAATAATACGTCCATGTGCACCACTCTTCTCAAAACTATAACCACCAGCATTATTGGAAATAATAGCACCATAAGCTGGAGAACCCAAATAATTCACCCATGGTGCTGGTGTATCGGGTCTAGTAATCACGTATTCTTTTGCTGCTTCATCAAAATAACCGTACTGCATATTATTACTCCTTTCAATCTTTAAAAAAGGGACTGCCGATTTGGTAGTCCCTTTTTAGTTATATTTTTCTTAGCTTAACGAAATATTTTAAACGTATATAGAACGCTTATTACATATTAGGTCTATTACTCTTCAACATCCTTAAGGCTTAAGCTAATCTTGCCCATGCGGTCCACTTCAAGAACCTTAACCTTAACAGTGTCACCAATATTCACAACATCTTCAACCTTAGCAACTCTATCCTTAGAAAGCTTTGAAATGTGAATCAATCCATCTTTGTTTGGTGAAAGCTCTACAAACGCACCGAAGTTCATTATACGAACAACCTTACCTTCATACACATTACCAACTTCAATCGGATCTACAATTGAATGAATAATCTTAAGCGCCTTATCGATACCAGCCTGCTCAACACCACATACAGCTACTGTACCTTCGTCATCGATATCAATCTTAACACCAGTTTCCTCAATAATTGTATTAATTGTCTTACCTCTTTGTCCAATAATTTCACCAATCTTCTCTGGATCAACCTTCATTGTACAAATCTTAGGTGCAAGCTCACCAACAGTTGCTCTTGGCTCAGCAATTGCCTTAGACATTACTTCGTCCATAATAAACATTCTAGCTTCTCTAGTCTTCTGGATAGCACCCTCAACGATTGGTCTTGTTAAACCATGAATCTTGATATCCATCTGTATTGCTGTAATACCATCCTTTGTACCTGTTACCTTAAAGTCCATATCACCAAAGAAATCTTCAAGACCTTGGATATCTGTCAACAATACATACTCATCATCTGTATCACCTGTAACCAAACCACAAGAAATACCAGCTACCATCTTCTTAATTGGTACACCAGCTGCCATCAATGACATACAAGATGCACAAGTAGAAGCCATTGAAGTAGAACCGTTTGACTCAAATGTCTCAGACACTGTACGAATTGCATATGGGAACTCTTCCTCAGAAGGAAGAACTGCCAACAATGCTCTCTCTGCTAACGCACCATGACCAATCTCTCTACGTCCAGGACCACGAGATGGCTTTGTCTCACCTACAGAATAAGAAGGGAAATTGTACTGATGCATATATCTCTTATTAGTCTCTAACAAGTTCAAACCATCAATCTTCTGTGCCTCTGAAAGAGGAGCCAAAGTTGTCACATTACAAATCTGTGTTTGTCCACGCGTAAACATTGCAGAACCGTGAACTCTTGGAATAATATCAATCTCTGCTGCAAGTGGACGAATCTGTGACATTGCACGACCATCTGGTCTCTTCTTGTCTACCAAAATCATCTTACGAACTGTCTTCTTCTGATACTGGTAAATTGCCTCACCAAGCACAGCTAACCACTCTTCGTTATCAGCAAACGCTTCCTCTAACTTATCTGTAATCTTACGAATATTCTCTTCTCTAACCTGTTTCTCATCGGTAAAAACAGCCTCTTCCATCTCAGCTGGTGGAACAATCTCCTTAATTGCGGCAAACAATTCCTCTGGAATTGCACAGCTTGTATAAGAATGCTTTGGCTTACCACACTCAGCCACGATCTGGTCGATAAACTCAATTACCTTCTGGTTCAATTCGTGAGCAGCATAGATAGCTTCAATCATCTTATCCTCTGGAATCTCATTTGCGCCAGCTTCAATCATAATTACCTTTTCTTTTGTTGAAGCAACTGTAAGCTTCAAATCAGAAACTGCATTCTGCGCCTCGTTTGGATTAAATACAAACTCTCCATCAATCATACCAACCTGTGTTGTTGCACATGGACCATCAAATGGAATATCCGAAATCGCTGTAGCGATTGCTGAACCTAACATTGCTGTTAATTCTGGTGAACACTCTGGATCCACGCTCATTACAAGGTTGTTAAGTGTTACATCATTACGATAGTCCTTAGGGAACAAAGGACGCATTGGACGGTCGATTACTCGAGAAGTAAGGATTGCATTCTCGCTTGCTTTACCTTCTCTCTTATTAAATCCACCAGGAATCTTACCTACTGAATATAACTTCTCTTCATACTCTACTGATAATGGGAAGAAATCAATCCCCTCTCTTGGTTTCTCTGATGCAGTTGCTGTAGATAATACAACTGTATCGCCATAGTGCATAAATGCTGCACCATTTGCCTGTGCTGCAACTCGTCCAACATCAACACGAAGTGTTCTGCCAGCAAGCTCCATTTCAAACTTCTTGTACATATCTGTTCTCCTTAAATAAAAATATTCTTCTCCGGAACATCTATTCTCTCCGGACCTCTTGGGTAAGACACCGAAACAACTGAACTGATGATACAAACCCCACTATTAACTATCACCACTTCAGAAGTCTCGGCTTTGCCTTATCACAATCCATATTAGTATATCATAGTAATTGCTATTTGAAAAGCCAAAAAATATATATGAAACAACCAAAAAATACAAAAAAAACAGCATCTCATATGAACATGAGACACTGCTTTTTTCGCTTATCTGAATAAGATTATTTACGTAAACCTAAGCTCTCGATAAGAGTTCTGTAACGCTCAATATCAATCTTCTTTAAGTAAGCTAACATATTTCTTCTCTGACCAACTAACTTAAGAAGACCTCTCTTTGAGTGGTGATCCTTTGGATGATCCTTAAAATGATCCTGTAAATCAACGATTCTAGCTGTTAATAATGCAATCTGAACCTCTGGTGAACCAGTATCATTTGCTCCACGACCATACTTCTCAATAATCTCTTTCTTCTGCTCTGCTGTTACCATAACAACATCCTCCTTCAAAATAATTAATCGCCAGTCACCCAGGTAAAGGTCGGAGTGTCCTAAATCTGAGTAACGGTTAACGTACTTTGGTATATTATCACATAAATATTTTTTTGTAAATATTTATTTTTTCTATGTTATCTGTTATTATAAAAGGCAGTTCAAATCATTCTAACAAATAAGAATACACACATTAGAATGATTAATTTTTTAGATCAAAGGAGCTTACATATGGCAGGATCAACTCTTGGAACCATTTTTCGTATATCAACCTGGGGAGAATCCCACGGAAAAGCAATCGGCGTTGTTATAGATGGTTGTCCGGCTGGATTGGATTTATCGGAAGAAGATATTCAACCATTTTTGAATCGTAGAAAACCAGGACAATCTGTTTTTTCTACTCCACGTAGTGAAGACGATGCTGTAGAACTACTATCCGGAGTATTTGAAGGTAAAACCACTGGCACTCCCATTTCTATGATTGTATATAACAAAACACAACAATCAAAGGATTACAGCGAAATCGCCAGCTACTATAGACCTGGTCACGCTGACTATACCTTCGACGCCAAATACGGCTTTCGCGATTACCGTGGTGGTGGACGTTCCTCCGGAAGAGAAACCACTGCTCGTGTGGCTGCCGGTGCTGTTGCAATCAAAATACTAAACCAATTAGGTATCACATTTACCACTTATACGAAATCTATAGGACCTATTGAAATTGATTATTCTAAATTTGATGCCAACGAAATATTCAACAATAAATTATATATGCCCGATTCTGATGCCGCAGAAAAAGCAGGTGAATACGTAATACAAATGACTAAAGAACATGACTCTGTAGGAGGATGTGTAGAAGCTATTGTAAAAGGTGTTCCAGCTGGTTTAGGAGATACCGTTTTTGAAAAATTAGACGCAAATTTAGCAAAAGCAATCATGTCAATTGGTGCTGTAAAATCTGTCGAGATTGGTGACGGCAATCATGTAGCATATATGCTGGGCTCCGAAGACAATGATGGATTTTGCATGACAGAAGATAACACTATTCAAAAAACAAGTAATCACGCTGGAGGTATTCTTGGTGGTATGAGTGATGGTTCTGATATTATCCTCCGTGCTTCATTTAAAGCAACACCTTCTATCCTCAAAGCACAGCAAACAGTGAATAAGTCTAACGAGAATATTGAAGTATCCATCAAAGGGCGTCACGACCCAATTGTGGTTCCTCGGGCAGTCGTTGTAGTCGAGGCTATGACTGCTATCACTATTTTAGATGCTTTGCTTTTGAATATGACTGCTACAATGGATAGTATTCAACAATTTTATAAATAACTTTAAAACACAAATATGACAAACAAAAGGTGCTATTAACAATGAGTTTATTAATCTCTCATCGCCAATAGCACCTTTTTCATTCTAACTTAGAAACAAAAAATATTATAGATTACTTCGTCTGTACAACCAATGCCGTCCAATATTCTTTTCCTGCTTCATCTGTGTAGGTTCCAATACTGATTCCATTTGCCTCTTTTTCAAGCAAAACACTTGCATTACTACCAGATAACCAATTATATGCTACGATATCTCCCGTTTTAGGCTTACCCCAAGAAACACACTCTCCACTCCAATAAATCGAAACTGGATAATCCACTGTTAAGATTGTACTATAAAGAGTTCCATCCGGACGAGTATGGGAAGCTTGAACACTAAGCTCCTTCGCTCTTGCATAGGCTGCAGCAGATAAATTACAGTTTGTATAATAGGTCAATGGATCATACCCATTTAACATTCTCTGAACATTAATGTACTTTGCCGCTTTTTCAACTTCTGTTCCTGTGTACTGAATTGTTCCATTGTTCGCAAAATAGTATGTCATATTCCCTAACACAATATGGGCTCCTGCAACACGTTTACCATTGGAATCAAAAAAATACACCTGATTATTAATCTGTCTTAATCCCGTTTGGATGATACCTTTATCATCCGCATAATAATAATTGTTCTTATATTTGATCCAACCAGTAATCATTACACCTTTTTTAGAAAAGTAATATTTCTTTTTACTGATTGTCTTCATGCCCGTGACACGTACACCTTTATTGTTTAAATAATATTTCTTTCCCTTATAGGTTAACCACCCGGTCTTTCGATATCCCTTCTTGTTAAAGTAATAATATTTACCTTTAATCTTCACCCATTTATTCTTATAATATTTTGTTCCAGACGCATTGGTTGTATAGCGATATTTATTCTTTCCAACCTTAACCCACTTCGCTTCTGCTGATATCGAAGGAAACAACAGAAATACACACATCAAGCATAGCGTTAATAACCAAATTGTTTTTTTTGTAAAACCCTCACAATTCATTCTTCTCATACATTCTTCTCCCTTCGTGTCTTATTCATTTTCTTTTGTAATAAAAATAATATCATAATAAAAGATATTGTCTTTTTGATAAAAACCAAGTCCAACCTCAGAAATATTATCATTCAAAAGAACATTAATACAATTATCATCCTTATTCATATCCAACATAAGTTGCTCTATAGAATATTCTTCGATACCGCCGTAAGAAAACTCGTATCCTCCCTCAGTTAGAACACCTCTATTGGATAATAACTTTTCAATTGAAGGTTGCGAATCCGTTACAAATCCATTCACAAGCTCAGCAGCACGAACAATTGCACAGGCTTGCACCTTACTATTTAATGTTAACTCCTTTTTTCCATTTTGTACCCGAATATCATTCATAAACCTTAATACCGGATATAATATGGTGGCATTTTCATCAACACTACCATCAGAATTAAAACAATAAGTAATCCCATCAATCTCCATAATTGTATCTTCTACTCGGCGTCCATCCGAGTTCAGATAATAACGATATCCATCCACTGTGACAAATCCCGTCATAACTCTGCCTAAAGAGTCTGCATAATACCAAGCATCTTCATGTTTAAACCACCCAACCACCAATTGAGCTATCGAATTAAAATAATATCGCTGGCCGTCATGTTCAACAAAACCCGTCAAAAGCCTCCCTGTATAATCAGCAATAAAAAACTCTTTCTCTGTTCGAATCGCACCATATTGTACAATTCCTTGTTCGTTCGAATAATAATAACAATCCTCTTCTTCGACATAGAACTTTCCGTACACCAGATGACCATCTGAATCAAAATAATATCGATTATCATCTACATCTAAAAAACCAACTGCATACTGACCATCTTCTTGCATATATTTGATTCCATCCTCCTCTTGTACCCAAGAAGCATAGGAAACATCAGCGACAGAAAAAACGCATAGCAACGTAATCACAACCAATCCAGTAAATAGCGTAACCCAACATCGTTTTCTACTTTTGGTTCTCGTTTTCATCCACTTGCTCTTCATTGTCATCAATCCTTTTCTTTGACATACGAATCATAATATTTTTGTTACGTATAATCACAATTACAATTCCTATGATCAAAATAAGAACTGGTATTACTACAATTGTAATCATTCTAACCATCATACGACTTCCGTATGGATACAACGCAACCTGGTCACCTACTATTTTACCATCAATCCAAATGGCAGATTCTGAATCTGTTAATTGCTTCATGATTTCTAAGAAAAACTTCCGATTAGCGCCAGATGATTCTGTATCCGCTTGTTCATTAAAGAACACATTTGAAGTCATTAAGAATAGACTTCCTGCATTATCCTTCGTTGCACAAGAGGCAACACTAAATGGTCCTCCAACATCATTTTCACCCTTCGCATCAATATTTTCATAGTCATCCTTCTTTGCAAAGGCTTTACCACTAGTCAGTAAAATATCCGTACTAGTATATCCATTGCCACTTCCATTTGGAATTATACCTTTACTCGTCATTGTAAGAATAGATAATTTCTTACCATATATTTCATTGGTATAAATATTATCTTGAACCTTCGGAATTAAATAATATGGCGTTTCATATGCATATCTTCCATCTTCTCTTTCAATAATGACACCTGGCTCCACATCCAAGCCATTTTTCTTCAAAAAGGAATATATATTTGTTAAATCCTCATTAAGTGGATCTAGAATAACAAACAAATTACCACCTTTTTGTAAATAGGATTCCAACTCTGCAATTTCTGCATCTGTATAATCTGTCTGCGGTGCGTTAATAATTGCTGCTTTGCAATCATCTGAAAAAGAACTATGAAGTGAATTACCAGCTGTTGATATATCTACAACATCCAAATCATATCCGTTCATATAAAGCATATTGGTGAAATCACTATTCAATGCTTCTTCTGAGTGTCCGGAAACAATAGACAACTTACTTATATCATCTGTGCTTGCATAATAAATCGCACTTGTTAACTGTGATTCAAGTTCCAAAACACTTTTCGATGTATATTGTGAAACCTGCGTTGTCTTAATATAGTCAGACGAATCAAGATAAATAAAACGTTCATCGCAGACAACTAAAATACTGGCTTCTAACACCTGATGTAGTGTAGACAAATAATTGGCCTGAAACTCTTTATCTGTGGCAACATTTTTGTAATGTACAACTACATTATCATTCAGTTCACTATATTTATTTAAAAACTCACGATAGGTCGCATTCGCAGTACTCTCATCTCCCATATAATATACATCGACTTGTTTATCCAAATTTGACACAACATCTATTGTTTCATCTGTCAAAGTTAATAACTGTTCTGCAGTAAAATCATAGACCTTCGTATATTTCAGTGAAACAAAGCTCACTACACCACCCAAACAAACTACAACCACTGCATAGGCAATCATTTTGTTTAAGCTCTGTCTTCTACTTTCTAATACAATCCAAGTAAGTAAAAAGAAAACAAGTGCTAATACAACTAAATAAATGATATCACCACTTCGAACAATACCTGATATCATATCATTAAACTTATTGTATACAGAAGTTTCATGAACGAGTGTAAATAGCACATCCGAATGAACAATTCCCTCTACAACTCTACTTAATAACGTAATTGCATACAAAACATAAGCAATGACAACAGCTAATACAACATTGGTGGTCAACGTAGAAACAAACATACCAACCGATAATAACACAAGTACCGATAACGCACACCCAATATAGCTTCCGATAACAAAACGCGCACTCATGGTTCCATATTGCGAAATAACAATTGGATAAATAGTACTAACCACCAATGGTAATAACGCAAAAATAACTGTCGCTAAATACTTCGCAGACAAAACGGAAAATGACGAAACTGGAGCTGTGAAAAGTAATTGATCTGTTTTATGTTTTCTCTCCAAAGCAAACAGCTTCATTGTACAAAACGGAAGAATCAAAACCATTACATAAAAAACTACGCCAATAACATAATAACCAAATTCTGTACTATAAGTCTCCAAACAACTGGCAGAAAAAAATACACCTGTCACCAAAAAGAATATTGCATAATACACATACGCAAACAGCGACGTATAATAAACCTTTAATTCTCTTTTTAAAATTGCTAGCATTATACTTCCTCCCCGTTGTTAATCTCAATAAATACATCCTCCAAAGATGTTTCGATCTTTTCTATACCATAGACAGTAAACTTCTTACTAACTAAATATCCCAAAATATTATCACGAATATCTCTTGTATTTCTTGCCTTCAAAAGAAATTCATAAACACCTGTTTCCTTTGCGCCAAGCATACGAACCTCTTTCAGTGATTCATATTTGTTAAGAGCTTCCTCTACTTTACCTGGCTCACCTTTAACAATTAAACGATAACTGTCTTTATTACCTCGACGTTTTGCATCTGTAGTAGATCCATTAAGTATCAATTTACCATCCTTAAGCATTAATATAGAGTCACACAACTCTTCTATCTCTTTTAGTACATGAGAACTAATAATAACAATACATTTTCCTCGTAAGCTTCGTATCAACTCTCTTGTCTTCTTAGCCTCTGCCGGATCTAAACCAACCAACGGTTCATCTAATATAAGAACTTCTGGATTACCTAATAATGCCTGTGCAAAACCAACACGTTGTTGCAAGCCCTTTGAAAGTTTCTTTATGAAATCATATTGACGTTCCTCCAGATTCATTCTTTCAATTACTGATTGTACTGCTTCTTGTTTATCATCAATTTTTTTTAATTCTGCAACAAACAATAAATATTCATATACCTTCATATCTTTATACAAAGGTGGTATTTCTGGTAGATAACCAATTTGTTGCTTTGCCATTTGGGGTGCTTTACGCATATCAACATCATTAATATAAATCTCACCACTCTGTGGTTTCAAATAACCGGTTAATATATTCATGGTTGTAGATTTACCTGCACCATTTGCACCAAGAAGTCCAACTGTCTTTCCATTTTCAATTTTAAACGATATATCTTTTAAGACTTCTCTTTTACCATATGACATTGTAAGATTCTTAACGTCTATCATAATTTCCTCCATATAAAATCCTCATATTGCTTGGTTATATAAATGTATATAATATTCATAAATCAAATAGCCATAAATATTATACAATAAAAAAAGATAATGTACAAACAATTCACTCTTTTTTCATACATATAAAAAACCGAAACCATCATTTGATGATTCCGGTTTAATAATTGAATTTTCCATCACACAATTAGCAAATTACGACACTTGAGCACGTGGATGTGCTTTTTCATATACTTCTTTAATTTTGTTATTCATATTATTCTTAATATAAATCTGTGTAGTTGAAATATCTGAATGACCTAACATCTCTTGTACTGCTTTTAAATCCGCACCATTATTAACTAGGTGCATTGCAAAGGAATGACGAATCGTATGCGGTGTAATATCCTTCTTAATTCCAGCTTTAGCAGAATAATATTTGATAATTTTCCAAAAGCCTTGTCTCGTCATAGGTGCGCCTTGACAATTCGTAAACAAACACTCCTGATCGCCCTTGCACATAATTTCCCTGGCGTTATAGAGATAATTCTCTAATGCTGCTTTCGTTTCGTTCGTAAATGGAATTACTCTTTCTTTGTTTCCATCACGACACTGTAAGAAATTCATCGAAAGATTTACGTCTTTCACTCGCAAACCGATTAATTCTGAAACACGGATACCTGTTGCGTACAACAACTCCAACATAGCTTTATCCCTAATGTCTTTTGGAGCAGAGCCATTTGGCTGCTCTAATAAAAGATTAATCTCTTCAATCGTTAAAATAACAGGCGCTTTCTTTTCAATCTTAGGTGGCTTTAATGTCTCACTCGGATCCTCAGAAATCACTCCTTGCTTTAGTAAATACAAGAAAAACGCTTTAATCGAAGCAATATTTCTTGAAACTGTTGCTGTGGACATCCCCTGCTTTTCTATCATCAAAACATAAGAGTTCAAATTAGTACTATTAACCTCTGCATATTTAACAATACCTGAATCTGTTAAATAATTATTAAGTTTCACTAAATCCCTCTTATAAGATGCAATTGTATTCTTACTAGCCCGTTTCACATTTGTCAAATAATCCACGAACTCTTCAATCTTTTGTAACATTCTCTAACCCCTTGCATATGTAATCACTATCTCTATTATATAGTTTAATTTACATAAAATCAAACATTATTTTTCTTATAAAGCCTTATTTTTCAAGGCATTCAAGCATTTTCCACCAAATAAAGTATTAACATAATATTTTTATACTAGATATTGAAAAAAATAATTCAAAAAATTTTTTTGAAATTTAATTTCCCAGAAAAAAGAAACCACTAGCAATATAATTATTACAAAAATTTTAATTAAATATTCTATTTGATTCATACTTTTATCATATTTTATTAATCGTTTTTTATTATCTGCGTTCCATTTACATATAAGATATAAAACGAGAAAAACAAAAAAATAATGTGGAAAAAAACAGAACAAACCATACAAAAAACCGAACATACCATACTTCACAAGCAAGTCACAAATCACAACCCCATAATACATGCCAAATCCTATACTAAAAACAATAGTCGAAAAATAATAAGATGTCAAAACAGAAAACAATACAAAAATAAGAATTTGTGAAATTCTCCTTCTTAATACGTGTTTTAGTGTACCACTATCCAATACTGTTAGCGAAATATTATATTGTTCCAAACCATAATGCGAAAAAAACATCTCTTTAGTAGAACACAGACATATATATATGCAACAACCAATTATAACACCCAAAAAAAGCATTCCATAAGTTATTAATATATTAAAATCAATTTTATTACTACGCATATTTCACACTCCATATATCAAAATATATGAAACAACCACCCCCAATATGCTAAAACACTTTGTGTAACAGAAAAAGCCGAAACCCTTTCGGGTTTCGGCTTTCATTTCGTATCAAAGCAACTGCTTCAGTCTATTTAGCATAATCCGTTACACGTGACTCACGAATTAAGCTAACCTTAATCTGTCCAGGATAATCTAACTCATCTTCAATCTGTTTAGAAATATCTCTAGCCATGAGTACCATGTCGGCATCATTAATCTGCTCTGGAACTACCATAATACGAATCTCTCTACCTGCCTGAATAGCAAAAGTTTTATCTACACCCTTAAATCCATTAGCAATATCTTCTAATTTCTTTAATCTTGTAGTATAAGTCTCCAATGTCTCACGTCTTGCACCTGGACGAGCTGCAGAAATTGCATCTGCTGCCTGAACAATACATGCAATCAATGATTCTGGCTCAACATCACCATGATGTGCTTCTACTGCATTAATAATCAATGCAGATTCCTTGTATTTTCTACACAAGTCAACACCTATCTGAATATGCGAACCTTCCATCTCATGATCCACAGATTTACCAATATCATGTAAAAGACCTGCACGCTTAGCCAAGCGAACATCCACACCAATCTCAGCAGCCAACAAACCACACAATTGAGCTACCTCCATTGAATGCTTCAATGCATTCTGTCCGTAACTTGTTCTGAACTTCATCTTACCAAGTAAACGAACCAATTCTGGATGAATTCCCTGCACACCAACTTCCAAGGTTGCATTCTCACCCTCTTCACGCATCATCTGTTCAACTTCCTTCTGCGCTTTTTCTACCATTTCTTCAATTCTTGCTGGATGAATACGTCCATCCACAATTAACTTCTCAAGTGCAATTCTTGCAACTTCTCTTCTTACCGGATCAAAGCTAGATAAAATAACTGCTTCTGGTGTATCATCAATAATCAAATCTACACCTGTCATTGTCTCCAAAGTACGAATATTACGACCTTCGCGACCAATAATTCTACCTTTCATCTCATCATTTGGTAATTGTACTAAAGAAATTGTAGTTTCTGCAACATGGTCAACAGCACATTTTTGAATAGCTGTAACCACGTATTCCTTTGCCTTCTTACTTGCTTCTTCTTTTGCTCTAGTCTCTAATTCTTTTACTAGAACTGCGGTTTCATGTTTTACTTCATCTTCAACAGTCTTTAATAAATACTCTTTTGCTTGTTCAGAGGTTAATCCAGAGATTCTCTCTAGTTCCTGTAGTCTTTTTGCTTCAAGCTCTTCTACGTTTGCCTTCTGCTTTTCCAAATCCTGTTCTCTAGATGCAAGGTTTGCTTCTTTCTTCTCAATCGCCTCTGATTTACGATCCAAATTTTCCTCACGTGAAATCACACGTTTCTCCATTCTTTGAACTTCATTACGGCGATCTTTAATCTCTTTATCAAGATCATTCTTAGTCTTAATCGACTCTTCCTTTGCCTCTAGGAGAATCTCCTTCTTCTTAGCTTCAGCATTCTTCACAGCTTCATCTATAATCTCTCTCGCTCTGTCTTCTGCTTCTGAATTCTTCTTTTCTACAACATTCTTACGATATGTAAGAGAAAGGAACCAAGAAACAATCACAGCTACGATTAAAATGATAGCAAAAATGATATACTCTACCACAGGAGCACCTCCTTATTAAGTTTTAGGTGCACTTAACATAAGTGCAACAGTTAAATTCTATCTTTTTTTGTGCATTATGTCAAGTAAAAGTATTGGTAATATATTAAAAACAGTATATATTGTTGAATAATTCAATCAATGCAGAAGTTTTTCTAAATATTAGGTGTCATACTCATTCATATAACTTTCAATTAAAGAGCTCGAAAATCCTTTGCGATAAAAATATTGAAACACCTTCTGTCTAGTCGGATAATCCTGCAAATTCTTTCCACGAATATAACGATGATATTGCTTATCAAAACATTCTTGTTCTGAAAAATCATTCTCTGTAAAATAATTATCAATAATATTCTTCGCAATGCCTTTTTGCCTCAAGTTATATTCTAATTGCCTTTTACTTTTGTTGCTAGAATATGTGTGAACATACATACTCACATATTCCAAATCATCTAGATAATGATACTTTATTAAAAAAATAATTACACGATCAATAACAGATATCGGATATTCATTCTGAAGCAACTTATCACGCATCGTATGTACCGATAACGGTCGTCTTTCTAACAAATAGAGCGCCCTTTCGCGCGCTCTTTTGTATATGACTGTATCCAATATCTCTGTTACAATCGATTCATCTATATCATAATTTTCTTTGATATTAAATTGCTTTAACTCTTGATTGTAAAGGGAAAACAAGAACTGTTCATTACCAAACACCCGATGGCGTTTCCCATTCCCTTTTTCAATTCTCGTAATTAACATTCCTATTCTTCCTCATCCGTAGAACCATTCTCAACTGGAGCGCCTTCAATAATTCCTGCACTTGCACGTACTTTCTGTTCTACTTCTGCTGTAATCTCTGGATTATCCTGGAGGAAAATTTTGGTATTCTCTCTACCCTGGCCAATCTTCTCTCCATTATATGAGAACCATGCACCCGCTTTATTAATAATATTCTCTTTAACTGCTAAATCTAGGATATCTCCCTCTTTTGATATTCCCTTACCGAACATAATATCAAATTCCGCCTCTCTAAATGGAGGAGCCACCTTATTCTTAACAACCTTCACTCGTGTACGGTTACCAATCACTTCACCATTCTGTTTCAATGTTTCGATACGTCTGACATCTAATCTTACAGAGGAATAAAACTTCAATGCCCTACCACCAGTTGTTGTCTCCGGATTACCGAACATTACACCAACCTTCTCACGTAACTGATTAATGAAAATAACAACACAATTTGATTTGCTAATAACTGCTGTCAATTTACGTAGTGCCTGAGACATCAATCTTGCCTGTAATCCCACATGCGAATCACCCATCTCGCCATCAATCTCAGCACGAGGTACTAAAGCAGCAACTGAGTCTACAATAATTACATCAACCGCTCCAGAACGAACCATAGTCTCTGTTATCTCTAAGGCCTGCTCACCATTATCTGGCTGTGATATGTATAAGTTATTAATATCTACACCAATATTACCAGCATACACAGGATCTAACGCATGTTCTGCATCAATAAATCCAGCAATACCACCATTCTTCTGCACCTCTGCAACAACATGTAACGCTACTGTCGTCTTACCACTGGACTCTGGTCCATAAATCTCAATAATTCTACCCTTTGGAACTCCACCAATACCCAATGCTAAATCTAAACTTAAGGAACCTGTAGGGATTGCTTCTACATTCATATTAGCAGCCTGATCCCCTAATTTCATTACTGTACCTTTACCAAACTGTTTCTCAATATTCGCCAACGCAGCATCTAACGCTCTTAACTTATCTTCATTCGCCATATTTTTAAACCTCCATGAACATTTGTTCGTTTTTTTGATAATAATATATAATTTGTCACTTGTCAATAAAAAAATCGAATGTATTTTCGATTTTCTTCTCATGCCCTCCTTTATCCTTATAATATTACATCATCAGGACAACCCATGGCACAACACAAAAATATTTTTAAAATTTGAAAATAAATGGGGAAAATTAAGAAATACTAAGTAAAATGATGCACTTAGTGTATCATTTCCTTTACTATTTGTAAATAGTATTATAAAATTACTAAGCACTAATAAATAAATTTGAAATCTAATTTATTAATTACTCAATAATATATATTTTAAAACAATATTTTGTATAACTATACGCTCCAAAATTATATCTTTCTTAAATATAAAATAATGAGGGAAACATGAAACATATCGGAATTATAGCAGAATATAATCCATTTCATAATGGACATGCATATCAATTACATAAGGCAAAAGAATTATTTCCAGACAAGAAAATCATTGTTCTGATGAGCGGTAATTATGTTCAACGCGGGGAACCTGCAATATATAATAAATATCTTCGAACAACTTGTGCTCTTTCTGAGGGTGCAGACGTTATATTCGAATTACCTCTTTTATTTGCCAGTGCTAGCGCGGAACATTTCGCACATGCAGCAATTCAGGCTTTCAAAAAGCTTGGTGTCATTGACACACTTTGCTTTGGGGCAGAGCATGATAATCTTGCTCTTTTACAAGAGATTGCTCATCTTCTCACTATAGAACCTGATGATTTTAAATCGGTTTTACAAAGAGAACTGAAGAATGGTAATTCATTTCCAAAAGCACGTATGATAGCAGTCTCTACTTGTATTAAACATCCTGATACTGAGCAAATCATGCAATATCCCAACAACATTTTAGCAATCGAATATTTAAAGGCAATTGAAAAGTTGCAAGCAAATATAACACCAGTGATCATTCAGCGCACAGGCAGTCACTATCACGATACATCATTAGCAACCACTTATCAATCTGCCACTGCGATTCGCACAGCTATCAAAAATGAAATTGATATTGCCAAGCTTTTAATACCTGAAAGTTCCATTTATAATATCCAACAATCGAAATTTGCAAAACCAATTTTCGCTTCTGATGTATATATTAACTTGCAACATGCAATATGGCGTGAAAAAGAATGTTTAGTCGATTATTTGGACGTATCACAAGACTTAGCAAACCAACTTCATTCCACACAATTATATCCATTATCACTGGATACACTTGTTAACAATTTAACAAATAAGCAATACACAACCACTCGTATCCAAAGAGCTCTGATGAATATTTTATTAGGAATTACTAAAGCTGAAATGGCATCCTGTAAAGAATCCGGATATATATCCTATTTGCGCTTATTAGGCTTCAAAAAAAATGCAAGCTTTGTATTAAAGGATATTAAAAAACAATCCGTTCTTCCAATCATTAACAAGGTAGCTAACGCCAAAAATGATTTAAGTCCAGTGGAATTGATCAATTTTGAAAGGGAATTGCAACGTACTCATTTATATAACCAGATTTTTTATAATAAATATGGAATCCCTATTCCTTCGGAGTATGAGCATTCGGTCATAATTTCTGAATAAAGCCATACATTAATAAAAAGACCATTTAGGAACATCTGTATGAAACAGTTTTTTGTAATGATTACTCTATTAATCCTACTGCTAATCTTCCACAATGCTGTAATTACCGGTGCACAAAATGGTCTTTTATTATGGTATCAAACACTAATTCCATCACTTTTACCATTTATTCTTGTAACAAATGCCTTGTCCGAAACAAACGCCTACCAGACCGTCGTGTCCCATTTTCGTAATTATAATCAGAATCGCATATATGAAATCATGTCTATTCTTGTGGGGAATCTATGTGGATATCCGATTGGAGCAAAAATCATCAATGACTTTGTGAAAAATAATTGTCTATCTACCAATCGAGCCAACCAAATTCTTTCTTTAGCAAGCCAGGCAAGTCCTATGTTTTTAATTGGATTTGTCTACACACATATTATAGAAAATAAGTTACCCCTATCCATCTTTTTAATTAGTATTTATCTACCTGTAGGTGTGTATTACATCTTCTTTTGTATTATCACAAATCAACAAACACACACTTCAAGCTGTATGCCAATCAAAAAGCTTTATATTAAAGATACCTTTTTACATGCAGTAGAAACTATGGTTATGATTGGAATATACGTAATAATTTTCTCAATTTTATTATCTGTTTTGTTACCAATTTGTGATAAACCTATTTTCAAGATAATTCTATCATTTATGGAAATTACCACTGGTTTAAAATTACTTACTTCTCTAGAATTATCCGAGCATATTCAAATATCATTATTGTGTGCTCTATCTGCTTCTGGAGGATTATGTAGTGCCTATCAAGTAAAGGGGGTTTTAGAATATCCAAAAACACAAATCAAAAAATACCTGCTAGATAAGTGTATACTATCCACAGGTACTTTTTGTATTATATATCTATATTGCTCATTTCATTAAAACTTCTTATCCATGGCATAATCATCAATTACGCCCATTGACTTACCAGACTCTTGAGGTGTCACCGATTCCATAGGCTGGGTTGTCACCTCGAAAGGATTATCTGACTGAGCATTCTCCTCAACCATACCTCTACCTACTCTTGGTCCACGCTTTACACGACCTTCCATATCCGCTGCTGCTCTTGCTTGCTCACCATTTGCTTTATATACAGTCTTGTCTACTTTAGCTGCAGCTACAGCCTCTACAGTTTTTGCAACTGTCTCCTGAGCAGTCTGTGGAGTCTGAATAACTGGATTTCTTCTTTTGATTATTTTCTTCTTGATTTTCTTTGTTCCGTCTGCTTCAATCTGCTCGGTTATAATTGTCTCTTCCTTAACAGTATCCGTTGGCGCAGCCACATGGGTTTGAACCACTGGCTTTTGTTGTACTGGTTTTGATGCTGGCTGTGACACATTTGTCATTGGTGTTGATTCTGCATTAACAGAATTTGAGCCTGTAGCAACCGCCGGAGTCGTATTGGACACAGTTGTTTTTTTCGGTTCTAATGGTGTCTCATTTGGAACTACCTTCTCACCTGTTGCCACAAAATCTGGAATATCTACAACTGGTTTTGATTCTATTTTTTCGTCCTTGCCACCTACTGCCTGCTTCATTTTCTGAACCATACTGTTCTTTGCCTTTGGAGGTGTTGGAACACTCTTTCCATTTGCTGCTGTCTTAAATTGAGGAGCAGTCTGAATACTATTTGGATCTCCTGTAAATTCAACAATCTGTCTTTGTACTTCCTCAAGATTTGCATTGGCAATCATACATTCATTGTTAAATGCAGAAATTAAATTCTCATAATTTGCACGCTCTGCTTCCATTGTAGCCTGCATATAATTGCGAAGCCCTGTCATAATGTCATTGGTATACTGCATAGAACCTAAACGAATCTGATTTGCTTCTTCAACGGCCTGTGCCAGAATATCATTTGCCTGTGCACGAGCCATCTCAACAGTCTCATAAGCCTGCTGGTTTGCCATATTCATAATCTCAGTTTCTGATACCATCTGATTTGCCTGAGCAGATGCCTGGGCAATAATACCATCTGCATTTTTTCTTGCTTCCATAAGAATAGCTTCTTTGTTACGCATAATCTTTTTACACCGATCAATCTCAGCTGGTATTTTTACTTTTAAATCACCAAACAATTCATCAAACTCATCTCTAGGAACAACTACTTTATTCGATGATAACGCTGACGTTTTACAGCTATTTAAAAAATCCTCGATTTCATTCATTACATCTTCAATACTCTTCTTTGACATGTTTCTTCCTCCATTCATAATCTTGGTTTATTTATCTAAAACGATTTTCCAGCTTTTTCGCAACAAATTCCGGCACAAAATCAGACACATCTGTACCATAACTTGCATACTCTCTGACAATGCTGGAGCTAAGATAAGCATAGTCAATACTAGTTGTCAGAAATACCGTATCAATCGTCTCTTTACTAACCTTACGATTGCTCTGAGCAATCTGTAATTCATAATCGAAATCAGTAATTGCTCTTAACCCTCTCACAATAACCGAGATATCATTCTGTTTCATAAAATCAATTAATAGACCTTCAAAGCAAATAACTGACACATTATTATATTCTTTTGTAGCCTCTATCAACATCTCAACTCGTTCTTCAACAGAGAACAATGGATGCTTCGCACTATTATTTAACACTCCGACAATCACTTCATCAAACATCGATGATGAACGCTTAATAATATCTAAATGACCATATGTTACCGGATCAAAGCTACCCGGATAAATTGCTTTTGTCACGTAAAGTTCCTCATTTCTTATATATTATCTCTATTCTTATCAACTCACTATAGTTTTTCTAAGAATATGTGTTTATTCGTTTTGTATATCTTTTCCTTTAATAACCGATATCCAACCATATCTTCTTCCGATAGGTGCGTTTCCAAATCCGCTTCAACAATTACTAAAGCTTTATCTTCTAAAATCTCCTTAAATGTAGCAGCACGAAGTACTTCTTTTTCTAGATCTTTGCTATAAGGAGGATCCATAAATACAACATGAAACTTCTCTCGCCCCTGCAACATAGAAATCGCTGATAAAGCAGTACAATTCATTACGTCTGCTTGTTCAGCTAAATGTGTATACTGAAGATTTTCCCGAATAATAGCTGCTGCATTACGATTCTGTTCCACAAACACAGCCTTCTTCGCTCCACGGCTTAAAGCTTCAATCCCAATTCCACCGCTTCCGCTAAACAAATCCAGAAAATGAATATCATATAATTCATCCTGAATCATATTAAATAAAGTTTCCTTAATGCGGTCTGTGGTCGGTCTTGTATCCATACCAGTTGGTGTCTTCAATTGTAATCTTTTTGCTTTCCCTGCAATCACTCTCATGTTATAACTCCTACCTTATTTTGTCAAGCAAAGTGTCAAGCAAACTCATCAAACATAAATGTTCTACAATCTAGATTATCAAAAAAAATTATTTGCCATATTGCTCTAAATACCACTTTCCAGTTTCCGAAAAATCATCCTTTGTAAATCCATTGGTTTTTGAAACAGAAGCTTTTAAAAAAGAAGATGTTTCATCTTTATTTCCCAAGCTCCACGCAAAACAACTCAAATTATGCTTTGCAATCAAATCCATCCACTTCTGTCCCTCATCATAATTGATGGAACCATTACCTGAAGCTTCACAAATACTACTTTCGCTTACAATAACTGGCAAACCATTACCGATTGCTGTCTCTACTTTGCCACGGATATTATCCTTATGTGTAGCTGCATAAAAATGAACAGCATACAAAATATTCTCCTGGCCTTTAATTGGATTGTTTGATGCAATATCCACGTCCTGAGACCAATTCGGTGTACCTACAATAATCAACGCATCCTTGTCATTCTTACGAATAATTGGTATTATCTCTTCTGCATAAGATTTGATACTTTCCCATGTTGTTCCACCATTTGGCTCATTACAAATTTCATAAATAACATTATCATTTCCTGCATATTTCTTCGACATTTTATCAAAGAAAGTCTTTGCCGAATCCTTATTCACATTTGGATCTAAATCATTTAAAATATGCCAATCCACGATGACATACATTCCAAGATCTGTACAGGCCTGAACACCTCTGTCAATAATCGCCTCTAAATCTGCTTGATTACCACCACTGCAATATCCATTATAATCCACTGTATACATAGCAAGACGAATCGCATTGACACCATATTCTGACAAATTAGAAAATGCTTCTTTATTCACATAATCTGGGAACCAATTGATACCATGTGTGGAAACACCCTTTAGTTGAAATACTTTTCCATTCTTGTCAACAATATTCGTTCCCTTCACAGATAACGCACCATGATTTGCAACTGGAGTTCCTGAAGTATCCTTTGTAGCAACCTCTGTTTCTTCTGTAGCTTCCTTTTTATCTTCTTTTATTTCGTCTTCCTTAGCTTCTGTGGTAATTTCCTGACTATTCTTGTTTGAACCACCTTCACCTAACGCATATTGACCACCTGCAATATCTAAGATAACCTGTTGTGGTACATACGCTTGAGGTGTATCAAGTATAAAACCAAATGGAATTTCCCCACCAGCTTCAACCTTTTTATTATAATCAACTGGTGTAATTACTAGTGTTGTTCCGCTAAGATTATAATTACCATTCCAACTATTTTCTAACTTAGAACCCTCTGGAACTGTGACTGTAACCTTCCAATCACTTCCATTCGTGCTGGTATGATTCTTAATAAGACCATCAAATTGTGCACAAACCATTCCACCACTTTCCCAACTATTATTGCTTTCCAAAGTGATTTCATAATCGCTGGTAGATGGTGCTGTTGTAGCAGTTGCTTTCGCTTCTGTTGTTGACACATCTGCCGATTCAGACACTTCGGATACTGCTTGTGTAGTTACAGTCGTTGTACTAGCCGAATCCGTCTTTTGATTACAACCTAACAATCCCATCGATAAGGTACCTACTAACATCATTACAAATAAAACTTTATGTATTCTATACTTCATAATCATCCTCCGTAATTCAAAAAAATCAAATACATCAACAAGTATAACTAATTTTGTCATATTTTTCAATTCTTGATAAGTCTTTCTAGTTTATTTTTTCTTCAAACCTCAAATAATATTCTTACAACATGAAAATGTTGTTTCAAATAGACACATCAAGAAAAAGGAGGCAAATGTCATGAGTAGACAGACAAAGAAGGACGCACAGAGCGCATTAAACAGATTTAAATTTGAGGTAGCAAACGAAATCGGTGTACCTCTTAAGGAGGGTTACAATGGAGATCTTACTTCACGTGAAAATGGTTCTGTAGGTGGAACTATGGTTAAGAAGATGATTGAAGCCCAAGAACGTGCAATGAGCGGAAAGTAATTACTTTGATTCTTTTAACATCTAAATATTTGCTTTAGAAAGAATTTACTAAAGTATGATATTCTAACAAAAAGAATATCAATCAAAAAAGTGCTCATCAGTTGGATTAGAACTACGTTTTAGTATAAAATCCACACTGATGAGCACTTTTATATTATTATAAATAATATTTTACTTAATCGTCTATATTTCTTACAATTGCACATTATTCAAATCGTTATTCGTGACAAATTCTTCAAAGGAATATCCAATTTGCTCTAGATAGTCCACAGCTTCATTTGCAAGTTTAAGTACATCTGCATTATTATAAATATCTCCCATTTGAAATAACATATCACCACTCTGTCTTACGCCAAAAAAATCCCCTGGACCACGAAGCTTCAAATCCTCATTGGCAATATAAAAACCATCATTTGATGAGTTCAAAATATTCAAGCGTTCTATTGCATCCTTTCTTTCAGTTCCACAAAGCATAATACAATAGGATTGTGCGTCACCACGTCCGACACGCCCTCTTAACTGATGAAGCTGCGCCAATCCGAACTTCTCAGCATTTTCAATCATCATAACCGTAGCATTTGGATTATTAATTCCAACCTCAATAACTGTGGTAGAAACTAATATATCAATCTTCTTCTCGGCAAATTCCCGCATAATCCGATTTTTCTCATCTGGTGACATTTTTCCATGTAAATACGAAATATTAATCTCTTTTGGAAATACCTCTAAAAGGTTTTCCTGG
>JAGAQX010000021.1 GCA_017622535.1 Lachnospiraceae bacterium
AACTGCTTCTTCCACATCTTCTACAGCTGCTTCTGGCTCTTCAACTGCTTCCTCGACATCTTCTACAGCTGCTTCTGGCTCTTCAACTGCTTCTTCCACATCTTCTACAGCTGCTTCTGGCTCTTCAACTGCTTCCTCGACATCTTCTACAGCTGCTTCTGGCTCTTCAACTGCTTCTTCCACATCTTCTACAGTTGCTTCTGGCTCTTCAACTGCTTCTTCCACATCTTCTACAGCTGTTTCCAGTTCTTCAACTGTTTCCTCAACAGCTTCTACAGTTTCTTCTAGCTCTTCAGCCACTTCCTCGATATCCTCTACCGTTTCTGCTGGCTCTTCGGCCGCTTCCTCGGTGTCTTCTACAGTTTCTTCTGACTCTTCAGCCGCTTCCTCAATATCTTCTACCTCGTCTTCATCTGGCTCTTCAATTGTCATTGCCACATCTTCTTGTATTACTTCTTCCGAAGCCTCAATGACTTCCCCATCTTCCACTTCTTGATAATCTACATAGATTTCATTTGATAAATCTTCTGGAATCTCAATGCCCATAGTCTCCATCAAATCTTCAACTAAAGAAACCATATTTCTTAAATTAAAAATAGCTGTGTTATTGATGTAAGACAACATTCTGGCAACATAATCTCCATTTTCAGAAGAATCAAAACGAAGACTTGCCACAAAGCTTCTAAGAAATGCATTCACATCCACTTCATCCTGCATATCCTCTAATGGAACGCAAATAAACTCCACTTCATAATCGGAATTAATGTAAATATAGTTGCGATGCAAAACAAGATACGACAATGGCACACGATATTCACCCATATCAACTAACGATAGAACAAGGCCACGCATTACCTTTAACACCATCTCTGCATTAATCTCCTGATTTGACAACTCACACAAGCGAATCTTGTCTGTAACATTGTAAGAAAACGTATCAAATTCTTCATCTTCTTCAAAAATAATCGGAACAAGACCCTTTGGTTCTTCCTCCTCTAGGAAATCCAATACTTCTTCATCCAAAGACGCATCATTATCGATGTTGTAAGTTAAAAATTGCTCCTTATCAAATTTTCTGATTCTGAAACTTACTTTCTTCATAATAATATCCCCTTCCAATATCAGAATAACTTCTAGAATATCCTTCTCATATATAAATAGCGGAAGCATACATTCAATTCCAAAAAAATGTACACTACGCCCACAATAATCATAGATATCTTAATTATAGTTGATTCTTCTTTGTTACGCAAGCATATTATTACTAGAAAAAGCTATGTTCCTCATGGATATAGCATATTCTTTTCAATTTTGAAAAGCAATTAACATTCCATGAAAAATTATTGCCATTTTATGAAAAAGTTTGTTCTTTCTATAAACATTTTGTCCTTTTTATGAAAACCTTTTTCTTTCTATAAAAAGTATGAAAAACAGTTCATATTTCGCAAACAATCTCACAACACAGAACTTTCAGCAAAAATATTCCCAAACTTGTCAAGAAATGATCCAAGTGTTAAAATGTATCATCATGCAAATATAGAAAGGAAACACAATTATGGCAAATCCAATTGTTACAATCACAATGGAAAATGGTGATGTGATGAAAGCTGAGCTTTATCCTGAAATCGCACCAAACACTGTGAACAACTTTATTTCATTAGTTAAAAAAGGATATTACGATGGTTTAATTTTCCACCGTGTAATTAAAGGTTTTATGATTCAGGGTGGTTGTCCTGATGGAATCGGAACTGGTGGTCCAGGCTATAGCATTAAAGGCGAGTTCGCTATGAATGGCTTCCAAAATGATTTAAAGCACACTCCTGGCGTACTTTCCATGGCTCGTTCTATGATGCCAGACTCAGCAGGTTCTCAAATTTTTATCATGCACAAGACTTCTCCACATTTAGATGGACAATATGCTGCATTTGGTAAAGTTACAGAAGGATTAGACATTGTAGATAAAATTGCTTGTGTAGAAACCAATTATAGCGACAAACCATTGGTTGAGCAGAAAATCAAATCTATGACAGTAGACACCTTTGGTGTGGATTATCCAGAACCAGAGAAAATGTAAAACAACAAACAAGAGACCGTTCAAATATCATATCAGAACGGTCTCTTATCTTTATAACATCTTTTTCTTTTTTAAAACCTTTAATACAATCAAACAGAGCACCACGGTACTGACACAAATAATGGTAAATCCAAATGGTACGCTTTGTAGTGGTACCCATCTCGAATCCACATTCATTCCATAGAATCCAGAAATAATATTCGGAATCGCCATAACAATGGTAATAGCCGCTAAATACTTCATTACATTATTCAAACGAATATCGATAATATTTGATAACAATTCTCTTGTACCATGAATGATATCACGATATATGATGGTCATCTCTATCGCCTGTCCATTCTCCACCTTCACATCATCTAACAAATCCTTATCCTCTGGGAACTGACGCACACGGCTATATCTAGACAAACGGTCAATCACTGCTCCATTTGCGCGGAGAGAAGTTGCAAAGTATACAAGGTTGGACTCTAACTCATGCAAGGTTACCAAATCCGCTTCCTTCATGTCATCCTGTGCACGCTCTTCAATCTCTGTTCTCTTATTGTCAATGGTTCGCAGATACAATTGGTAAACCATACAAGTTCTATATAAAATCTGATACACAAAACGCATCTGCTTCTTTGTACTGAAATCCTTTACAGTAGAATTTACAAAATACTGTAACACCGGAGTTTCTTCTGCACAAATGGTAATAATATAATCATCTAATAATAAAATACCAAGCGGAATCGCTGTGTATGCTTTTTGCTCATTACGAATTTCAATAATCGGAATATCCACAAGAATCAACGTATAGTCGTCTTCGATTTCCACACGGGAACTCTCATCCGCATCCATCGCGGCACGCACATCGGCGATATCAATCTCGAATCGTTCAGAAATCATTTCCAACTCATCTAAGCTTGGATCGGTAAGTTGAATCCAAGACCCGGGTTCAAAGGCATGTTCTTCTCCAATTTTGCTATTTTCAGTTCTATAAATCTTAATCATAGTACATACCTCCGTTCCTTCGTTGATAATATTATACTTCATACAAAACTCACATAATCAAGCTTGTATTATCTCTGTTCCAAATAATCACTAATCTATACCCTTGCTTACACCATTTCAGTCTAATCATTTTGTATACACTTGTCAACCATCCTAAAATAGTGTCATGTCCTGTTATTTATGCTCCAAAAATAGCACCTAAGCCTCCAAGCACTCCGGCGCTAGCCAAGCCCATAATAATGCCAGCCAAAACAACGCCAAGTAACACTGCCAATACGCTAGTCTTGAAATCCATATCTAAAATACTGGCAGCTAGAGTGCCTGTCCATGCACCTGTTCCCGGAAGAGGAATTCCCACAAAAAGCAAAAGTGCCCAAAACAAACCTTTTCCTGCTTTCTCCTGTAGCTTCTCGCCACCCTTATGTCCTTTTTCTAGACAAAATGTAAAAAACTTACCAATAAACTTCTTATCCTTACCCCATTCCAATACCTTTCTGGCAAACAAAAAGATAATTGGCACAGGAACCATATTGCCTATAATGCAAACGATATATGATGGTAGAACTGGCAGACCCATTGCGATTGAATATGGCACTGCAGCTCTTAACTCAATCAATGGAACCATAGAAATAAAAAATGCAATTAAATATTCTTTTAACATAGGTATCTCCTCTTATTTGCTATCTTATTCATAATTTGTAGGCACGCGAAATACGTGTCAATTTCGCATACTTCTCTGTATTCTACCTTTATTTAGCGGAAACTGTCAACTATTTTAGAGAAAAGGAGGACACTTCGCAAGCACAGCTTGCTCAGTGATGTAGGATTATCAAATGAAAGCGCTAACGCACCACATCGCAAGCGCAGCTTGCTCAGTGATGGACGTTCGCCATATGGAACCGCTAACGCGTTTCCTTGACATACGAAAAGGGCAGGCTCTGAAATGCAAGCATTTCATAACCTACCCCTTTCGTATATCCCGAAACCACTACGTGGTTCCGCATGGCTCACTGTTATCACATATCCATCTTCAGTTTGATTTCGTTGATAATCTCTGTAATGGCATCTAATGTATCTACAATCTCATCCATTCGAAGCTTCTCTTTATCATCAATGGTTCCATCACGCATAATATCCACAAGCTCTTTGGAAATCTGATCCATGTCCTGTGCAGAGCCTAAAAATTTCATTACTACTCTATCTAAACTCTCACCTTTATTGACCTTGAAATTATCTTTCAACAAATAATCGATAGACACATCAAAAAAATCACTAATTACAATCATTTTGTCTGTCTCCGGCAAAGTTGTTCCAAGCTCCCACTTAGAAATTGCTTGTTCTTCTGTCAAGTAAGGACTAAAAAAAAATTTATTTTTTTGATTTCTGCACAAGTCCGTATGTCAACCGCACTTGTGCATAGTTTCCAAGTCAAAGAAACCGCTGTCAAAGTTCCAACAGATTTCTATTCTATTGTC
>JAGAQX010000173.1 GCA_017622535.1 Lachnospiraceae bacterium
ACATCATGAAGTAATTCTTTATCAAATGTCGCCGCCATACCAATGGCCTGTGGGAAAATGGTAGCGACACCCGCTCGTGCCACACCATGTAGTGCCTCATTCCACCAGTTATATGCTGGTATACCCAAACGTTCAATCGCTGGTGATTTGTATAGCATCTGACTAATCTTTTCTTCCACTGTCATTTGCGATACAAGCTCTTTGGCAAATTGCTTTGTCTTTTCACTCATTATTAACCACCTGTTCTACCCTTTCCATTATTCCTTCTGCATCTAAGCCATACTTATGTAATAATTCCACCGCTGGACCCGATTCACCAAACACATCCTGAATACCAATACGTGTCAGTTTCATAGGATATTCTTCGCACAAGACATCCGCAACTGCACTTCCCAATCCGCCGATTACAGAATGCTCTTCCACGGTGAACAAATATTTTGATTTCTTTGCAATCTCAAGAATCAATGCTTTATCAATTGGTTTAATGGTGTGAATATTCACTACTGTTGCATCAATTCCCTTATCCATCAACTTGTTGGCAGCTTCTAATGCTTCTGATACACATAAACCCGTCGCAATAATCGCAACCTCTTTTCCTTCTCTGATTACTTCCCCTTTACCAATTTCAAAATGGTAATCCTCAGAATGTATTACCGGCACAGCCAAACGCCCAAATCTCAAATAGACCGGACCTTTATATTCATAAGCTGCATGCACAGCCGCTCTTGCCTCTACATCATCCGCTGGATTAATGATAACCATCCCCGGAATCGTTCTCATTAATGCAATATCCTCATTACACTGATGAGTCGCACCATCCTCACCAACAGAAATGCCTGCATGTGTTGCACCGATTTTCACATTCAAATGTGGGTATCCAATGGAATTTCTCACCTGTTCAAAAGAACGTCCCGCTGCAAACATAGCAAAAGTACTCATAAATGGTACCTTGCCACATGTCGCCATACCAGCAGCAATTCCAGTCATATTATTCTCAGCAATTCCACAATCGATGTGTCTATCCGGAAATTCCTTTTTAAATACACCTGTCTTAGTTGCCGCCGCAAGATCCGCATCCAAAACAACCAAATCCTCATGCATTTTTCCTAATTCTACTAATGCATTACCATAACTATCTCTCGTTGCAATTTTTGCTACTGACATATCGCTTCACCTGCCTTTTTTAATTCCTGCATTGCAAGCAGATATTCTTCTTCATTCGGAGCTTTTCCGTGCCAACCTACTTTATTTTCCATAAAGGATACACCCTTGCCCTTCACCGTATTTGCAATAATAACAGTTGGTTTATCCTTTTTTGTATGTGCCTGCTTAAATGCTGTCGCTATCTGTGTCATATCATTGCCATCAATCGTAATTACATGGAAATGAAATGCTGCAAATTTTTTATCTATCGGATAAGGAGAACATACCTCTTGTACTGTTCCGTCAATTTGAAGATTATTATTATCTATAATCACTGTCAGATTATCTAACTTATGGTGTCCAGCAAACATAGCTGCTTCCCAAATTTGTCCTTCCTGAATCTCACCATCTCCACACATTGCATACACACGATAATCCTTACCTGCCATCTTACCAGACATCGCCATACCAACAGCTGCAGACAAACCTTGTCCCAAAGAACCACTTGACATGTCCACTCCCGGAATATGTTTCATATCTGGATGACCTTGTAAATAAGAACCCAAATGACGTAGTGTTTTTAAATCTCCAACCGGAAAGAAACCTCTATTCGCTAATGTGGAATACAATCCCGGAGCAGTATGTCCCTTAGAAAGAACAAAACGATCTCTATTTTCCATGTCTGGATTTCTTGGATCAATATTCATTTCTTCAAAATATAAATATGTAAAAAGATCTGCTGCAGATAGTGAGCCTCCTGGATGACCAGACTTTGCATGATATACCGCAGTCAATATACCTTTTCTTACTTCAATCGCTTTTTGCTCTAAGTCTAATATATTCAATGTTGAACCTCCTATATTATTCACCAAACACTGCTTTGTAATCCGCCTGGAACTTAGCAATTCCCTGATCTGTCAATGGATGCTTAATCATATTCGCAATAACATCATATGGAACCGTAGCAATGTCTGCACCTGCTAAAGCACAGTCTGTAACATGTATCGGATTTCTTACGCTAGCAGCAATAATCTCTGTTTCAAATCCGTAAATTCCAAAGATATCAGCAATAGCGCGAATCAAATCAATACCTGGGTGCGAAATGTCATCCAAGCGGCCAAGAAATGGCGAAACATAAGTTGCACCAGCACGTGCTGCCAACAATGCCTGATTAGCAGAAAAAATCAATGTTACATTCGTCTTAATACCCTCTGCGCTCAATACTTTCACAGCCTTCAGACCTTCTGCTGTCATTGGGATTTTAACTACCATATTCGGATGAATCGCTGCAATCTCTCTACCTTCTTTTATCATTCCTTCTGCATCAACCGTGGTTGCTTTCACCTCACCGCTAATTGGTCCATCTACAATAGAA